>NZ_JBSGTG010000006.1:213723-378868 GCF_053607285.1 Streptomyces sp. NPDC055140
CTCCTGCTTCGGCGCTTCCCCCGCGGGTGGCCGGGCGGGCCTCCCGGGGGGGCGCGCGGGTTTGGCGTTTTGACAACCGGCCCCCGCCCCCCACGACGGTGTCGACCCTGACGCCAGGGGTCTCCTGGATCGCCTGGTCGCCGTCTCGGGTGCGGGGACAGGCTGATGGGATCTTTGAATCTCCGCACCCTGTGCTGAGGATGGCCTCGGAGTTGCTCGCCTTGATTCCTCAGGCAAGCGTGAACTGATCTGCGGGTGGATGCCGAACGTTGAGGGCTGGCCCGGCGGTCGGGCGGCTGACGGCTGGGACGGGCGGCCCGGGGTGAGCGGGCCTTGTCGCGCAGGCGGCAGCGGATGAGCGGACTCAGGGCTCGATGACGAGGCGTTCGATGAGATCGTCGCGGAGTGTGAACTGGTAGCGCAGATCGATGGTGCCACCGGGGAAGTTGCCCTCGAGGTGGTGGGTGGCGATGTAGTGGGTCGCGTCGGACTGCTGGATACCGGCGAGCTGGATGGTGTAGGTGAATTCGCCGGCGGACCGGCCCAGCCACCCTTCGATCGCCTCAGTGCCCTCGTAGGTGTTGCCGTCGTCGATCACTGTGGCTTCGCGGGTGAACGCCGTGACTGCGGTGGCGGTGTCGTGGGCGTGGTGCGCTTCGAGGTAGCGGGTGACCACCTCGGGCAGGCTGTCCGGGGTGGTGGTTCGGGGCTGGTTGTCCTGCATGACGTTCCTTGGCGTGGTGGCGGATTCAGACGGTGGGGGTGGTGCCGCCGTCGATGACGTGTTCGGCGCCAACGATGGCCGAGGCGCGGTCGGAGACGAGGAAGGCGACGAGTTCGGCGACCTCCTCGGGCCGGTTGGGACGGCCGAGCGGGATGCCGCCCAGGGAGTCCATGAGTTGGCCCAGTGCCGCTTCCTGGGAGATGTCTGCGTCGTGGGCGATCCGGGTGACGAGGTTGTCGGCGGCCGAGGTCTGGACGAAGCCGGGCGAGACGGTGTTGACGCGGACGCCGTGCGGGGCGACCTCGTTGGCCAGGCCCTTGCTGTAGGTGGTCAGGGCAGCCTTGGCCGCGGCGTAGGCCAAGGTGCCGTTCCACAGCGGCATACGGCGCTGGATCGAGGTGACGTGCACGACCGCGCCCTTGCCCGCGGTGATCATGTGCGGCAGGAGCGCCCGGTCCAGTCGGACGGCGGCCAGCAGGTTCGTGTTCAGCTCCTTGGCCCAGTCGTCCTCACCGAGCGCCGCGAACCCTCCGGCCGGCGCCTCGGACCCGCCGAGGTTGTCGACCAGGATGTCGACGCCTCCCACGCGGGCCTCCACCTCGGCGACTACATGGGCCGCGCCCTGGGCGGTGGACAGGTCGGCGGCGATGAACGCCTTCTCCTCGACGTCGTCGGGGCGGCTGCGGGCGGTGACCAGTACGGTCGCGCCGGCCTGGGTGAGCCGTCGGGCGATGGCGGCTCCGGTGCCCTTGGTACCGCCGGTGACCAGAGCACGCCGGCCTTCGAGGGATTCACTGATGGATGCGCTCACGGTGTGCTCCGTTCCCGGGCGCGGGCGCAGAAGGCACCGCTCCCGTCATTACTGCTAACTGCTAAAATAGAAGCTACTAACTTCGACTTTAGCAGTAACTGAGGAGATGGTCGCCGTGGCAAGCCGGATCAGGCTGGAGGACCGGGAGTGCCCGCTGTCCACGACGGTGGAACACGTCGGCGAGTGGTGGACGCTGCTGATCCTCCATGACGCCTTCGACGGCTACACCCGATTCGACCAGTTCCAGGAGAGCCTGGGCATCTCCTCCAGCATGCTCACCACCCGGCTGAAAACCCTCGTCGCGGACGGACTCATGGAGCGCCGGCCCTACCGGACCAACCCGGTACGCCACGAGTACGCGCTCACCGAACTCGGGCAATCCCTGCGACCTGTGATCGTCGCCCTGGCCGCGTGGGGCAACTCCCGCCTCACACCAGCGGAACGCAGCATGATCCTCATCGACGCGCACAATGGCGAGGAAGTCGAGCCCGTCGTCGTCGACGCCAAGACCGGCCGCCGACTCGACGACAGTGACACCTATGTCTTCACCGCAGGTCCCGCAGCCAGCGACGCCATGCGCCACCGTTACGCGACACGGCCGGCCACCCCCGCGGAGGCGTAAGGCACCCCGGACAAGCACCGAACGGTCTCGAGCAGGGCCGGGACGCACAGGTCGTACCTGAACGACTGGGCAACACCTGCTCGCCGCCGGTGTCGCGCATGCCAATCATCCCGAGCCGTTGAAGACCAGATCAAGTGAGGCGAGGAGTCGCAACACCCCAGCTCAAGGGGTGCGATGACGTTCGACATCCGGAAGGATCGGAAGCCACATGGGCGCCGGATCCTGGTCCGTGAGCGGGAGGCCGGCGTACGGACCAGGGGGTGAGTAGTGGGGAAGCATGCCGGATTGTCGACCTCGGCGTACGGCCGGAGCCTCGGCGATGAGTGGAACTGGTCCAGGGGTTTCCTGATGGGGAGTCGTACGGGGACCTTCCCGAAGCCCGGTGGGGCACCCGGGCGGTGACGTCGGGCTTCGGGGAAGGCCCCCAAGGTTCAGCGTCGTGGCGCCGCAGACGATGAGCGCCGTGCCGCCCCAAGCATCCCCGTTCGTTCTGCTGCCAGGGAATCCGAGAGCCCGGGGTGCAGGTCCGTGCCCCGGCCATCGCCGCCGCTCTTGGCATCGACGGTGTTGGTCCGGGTCGGCTGGGTCAGTGCGGGCCCCGAGCCCGTGGTGGGCGAACCGGTTGCCGAGCCCTTGGCGGATTGCGCTGACTCGTGCTGGATGGTGGCCAGGCTGGTTCCGCCCGGCGCGAGGGTGATCGTCTCACCGACGGAGGTGTTCACCTTGATCGTGGTGCCCGAGAGGGTTCCCTTGCGGACACCGTTCGCGTAGTACTCCACGGACCGTCCGGGCCACGGGTTGGTGACCGTGAGTTTTCCCCCGGACCGACTGGTGATCCGGACGTATTCCACGGAGTTGTCCCGCATGCTGCTCGAGACCACGAAATTGCCGTAGGCGAGCAGACCGCCGAACTTGGCATCCGAGTCGGCAGGCCAGTTCGGGAAGACCTTGATGTCGTGCTGGAAGGATTGGAGGAGCATCTCGTCGAGCCCCGATGTGGTGACGTTGAGGTTCTCGACACCGCCGCCGTAGTGGTGCACCGCCATGTTCGGGTACGAGTAGGCGGTGGCCTCGGTGTGCAGTTCCTTCATCAGCGTGTCTGGGTCGTAGCCGACCATTGCCGCGGCCGCGTACAAGGTGGCCGGGGAATTGTCGCTGTGCCAGTTGTTCAGCTGCGTGATCGTGTTCCGCGCGGTCTGGAGCAGGTCGGGTGAACTGTTCAGACCCACCTGGAGGCCTGGGTAGACGGCCTGGACGGCGACGTCGTTGCCGTCGCTGACCCAGCCGGAGCCTTCAGAGGTCTGCCGGAAGACCGTCTGACCGTTTCTCGTCATCGTGGGCAGCGGTGCGAGGTTGCTGTCGATGTGCTGCCAGGTGGGGATGAGCGAGTCGTTGACGCCGAGGTCGTTGCTCATGTCGATCAGGCCCTGGAACAGCAGGTGCACCAGACCGAGCGAGAGGACGCTGTTGGTCTGCGGATAGACGCCGCCTTCCTGCGGGGCGTCGTTGTGGATGTTGTACGTGCCCGTGGCCTCGTCCCAGGTCAGGTACTCCTGCCAGAACAGCCCGACCTGTTCGAGATAGGGAAGGACCTTGCGCGCGTAGGAGGCGCTGCGGGTGTACTCGTACTTCATGACCATGTCGCTGGCCAGGTTCACGGCGTTGGACTTCTGGTTGTACAGGTCGTCGGCGGCACTGGTGCCGTTGGGCGAGATGCCCACGGGATAGAGCACGCCCTTGTAGCCGCCTGCCGCGGCTTTCGCCTTGCCCCGGGGCATCCAGTCCAGGATGGGGTCGTCGTAGGAATCCATCTGGGCAACGTGGTTCGAGGACAGCGCCGGGTAGAAGGCCGCTTCGTAGTTGTAGTTGGCGTGGTAGTCGCCGTACCAGTTCATGTTCCCGGTGATCCAGTTGCCCCACAGGCCCGGGGCGTACTTCCCGCCGCGCGAGACCGAGCCGAGCAAGTAGAGCGAGCCGTACCAGCTCTTCTCGACGGCCTGGTCAGGGATCTGCACGAACGACCGGGACCAGTACTTCCGCCACCAGGACTCATGGGCCGCACGCAGCTTCGCCAGCGAGCCGCCGGTCAGCTCGGTGACCGCGGAGTGGGCGACGGACCGGTAGCGGGGTGTGTCGTGGCTGCTCCGTATCGCCGCGGTGACGGTGTAGGTCACGCCGGGCTTGAGGGTCAGGCTGATCCGGTTGCCTGACGGTTTCGCGGCCGTGCCCTGCACCTTTGTCGCGATACGCGCCTGGGGGTTCCCCGGGGCGGAGGCGGTTCCGGCCTGCACGTCGGCGTCAAGTACGCCGTCCTCGACCGAGGTTGACGGAGTGTTCCCGAGCCCGTCCTGCAGGGTGATGGTCGCGTCCTGCGTGTACGAGCCGGACAGGCGCAGGGTGGTGACGAACAGGTTCTCGGTGGCCGAGACCCAGCTCCTGGATGCGAGTGTCTCGCTCCCCAGTGTATAGGTGCCCTCGACCTGTGCCTCAGCGATGTTCTGTACGACGTGGTAGTCGGCGTCGGCAAGGCCCGGGACGGACAGCACGATCCGGCCCAGCGGCTCGATGCCGTTGGTGGCGGTGGAGAAGAAGTCGTTCTTGCCGAGGTAGAAGGTCTGGTCGTCGACGGAGCCGCCGACCGCGACGCCGAGGTCGCCGTTGCCCAAGAGGGGGGCGTCGACGGTCCCACCGTTCGTCAAAGCGGTGGGCGGGGAGTCCCACTCGCCCTGGAACTGCGACACGGTGCGCAGCGCCCGGTCCGGGGTGGGATCGCTGAAGGTCTGTGCGGCTGCGGGCGAGCCGCTTTGAAGGGCTGTCAGGCCGAGGACCATCAGGGCCGAGGCCAGCGTGGTGCTGATGTGTTGCCGGTAACGAAGTGAGGATGTCACTGCGGTGTGACCTTTCTTCTCATCTCTCATCCGGGATCCCGCTCTTGATGAACGGGCGTTTCAGAGCGGCGCGGTCTGGCCACGGTGTTCGCACGCTGTGGCCAAGTACGCCGCATCAAGCAGCTGGGCGTGAGCCGGTTGTCGGGCCGCGCTGATGGCGATGCGTCTGTCACGGGCCGGGGCGGCCTCGGTGAGCCCCGCTCGCAACGGATCGGCTACGAGACCACAGGACGCGGCAATGGGGCCGCCGATGATGCTGTGGCAGGGGTTGGCTTCGTAGCCGTGAATCGTCGGCATGACGATGTCAGTCTCTGCGGGTGTCGCCAGGGTTGTTCAGCGGACCGGGCCGAGGTGCGTGAGCGTTCCCACGCCGTCGACGGACGAGGTGGCGGGCAGGGAGACCGGGCCGCCGGTTGCGAAGGTCGGGTTGATGTCGAACAGAGCGGAGAGCACCGCCTCGGCTCCGGCCGCACCTGCGATGCACTCGCGTGTAGCCACGCCTCGCTCGGCCACTCGGGCCCGCTGCTGCCCGTCGTCAGTGGTGACGATCTCCATGGCCTGGCCCCACAGCCCGCCCGAAGCGGCGGAGGGGAGGTCGCGCAGGAGAGCGATCGCCCGGTCGCGCCGACCGAGGCGGGCCAGGCCGTGGGCGGTGACGCCGGGCCAGGCGGCGAAGGCGCCGGCCGCGCCATGGTCGGGACGGTCGGACGCGGCGGCGATCGGGTCATCGGGACTGAGCGCGCGCATCCAACCGCCCACCAGCAGACGGTTCGTGACGAAGTCGGCCATCTCCCGCCGTATCCGGTCCGGGAGTTCACGGTGGAGGGCCGCCGCGACCAAGCCGAAGTCCAGGCAGTGCCCGATCGTGTCGGTCCCGTCCGGTCGGCGTACCTGCCAGCGGCCCGAACCGGCGTACAAGTCCAGGAGCCCGGCGGCCAGTTGACCGGCCTCGGCCTCGGCCTCCTCGGCCTCCTCGTGGCGGCCGAGCCGCCGGTACAGTCCGGCCAGCGAGCGCGTCGAGGAGACATAGGCGCCGTTGAAGGAAGCGACGACGCCGGTGTATGTGGGCACGCACTCAAGGAGCTGCCACGGATCGTCGCCGAAGTCGGCGAGCACGCCACCGGTGGCCGCGCTACGCCGCGCGCGCCACCCGAGCCCGAGCCGCTCCAGGTGTGCGAGGACGGTCGTTCCACCGGTCGTCTCGTCGAGGAAGGCGAGGTCGCCGGTGATGCAGACGTAGTGCTCGATGAGCCGGAACAGGGCGTAGTCGTTGGCGCTGTAGGCATTGCCCAGGGGACCTCCACCGAGGTTCTCGATGCCGAAGGAGTCCCGGTAGGGGCCGGCCAGAACGCGGAGGAGCCAGGAGCGCAGTCCGTCCGGTTCCAGCAGTGCGTACAGGCGACTCCACTCGCTGTGGTCCCAGAAGTAGGTGGTGGTCGGACCGAGCCGGGGGCCGCCGGTGAGGAACACCGGCTCGTCGGGCCGGATGCGGGTGTTGCGCTGATACAGCGCCTGAAGGGCGCCCATGTAGTAGGTGCGTGCGAGTCCGGTGTCCTCGGTGATGAAGGTCGGCAGATGTCCGGTGAAGTCAGCATTATTCGGAGTGAACATGCTGGCCCATAGCCGCCGCCAGCCGCCCTCCGAGGCGCTCATTGCCGCCTCGAAGCCTTCGACAGCGATACGGGCCTGTGCCGAGGCGGCGTCGGCGTCGGTGCCGTATGCGCAGCTGATCCCGATGGACATGCTCTGCCCCGGCTCGAGCCTGCAAGTCCATGCCGCCCAGCCGCCGGCGCCCTCGGTCCCCAGCTCACCGGATGGCCCGGTGAAGGCGTAGACAGCGCGCGCCGGTGACTGGGAGTCCGCGAAGGCGACCGTGCCGTCCTCGATCCGGGCCGCCCAACGGCGCGATGCGGTCCAGTGCCGTGTACGGGCGACTTCCGAGCCCGCGAGGCACAGCACGACGTGGTCGGGCTCGACGTCCACACGGACGTGATGCCAGTCGCCGACGGTGAGTTCGGCGTCGGTGAACTCCCGTTCTCCTGTGATGCCGACCCAAAGTCGGCCACGGTCGACCCCGATCTGCAGCGAGTCAGGGTGGTTGCCGTGCGTGAGAACCGTCCCGGACTGCTCCGCCGCCTCGAGCTGTAGCTCAAAGCCGATCTTCAGGCCGGAGGAGAGCACGAAGCGATCCGAACTCGTCTCGCCGTCGGGCGTCAGCGCGATCTCCTCATCACCCCACCGGATCACCTCGCCGTCGGCCCCTTCCACCCGAAGTCCGCGCAGGGCTCCGGCTACGCCGACCCGCGGCTCCGGCTCCGTGTCGCCGCTGACGTGCGCCGGGAGCGCGTCGTCCAGGAGCATCGGACCGTGATCCTCGTCGCGCTGGATTCCCGGAATACGGGGCCTGCCCAGCCTCAGCCGCCGTGGCGCCGGTGAGAGCAGGTAGTGCCGCTCGCCTCCGCCCGTGGTGGCACGGATGCGTTCCAGGGCCATGAAGTCGTGGTGCCGGCCGTGGTTCCACGGGCCGTCGTACAACCAGCCGTAGCCGACGTCGGAGTGGGCGACCATCGCGAAGAGATCCTGGGCCAGCTCGACCGTTCTTGTCTCGCTGCTCTCATTGGTGACCACGATCCGCCACAGGAGCAGGTCTTGGGACAGCGCCATCCGGGTGTCGGTGGTCAGGTGCAGCCCGTCCCCGCGGTACTCACGCAACACACCCCATGGCTTCCACAGGAAGTGCTGCGCAGCGGGGATCACGCCGTCCACGGACAGTTCGCCGGTGTGGTAGCCGAAGGTGAACGGCGGGGCGGCCAGCCAGGACAGGGAGGTCAGATCGTGGTTGACGTGGGCCTGGCCCTGCTGATTGCGAAGGGAGGGCAGATGCGCGATCTCGTCCGCGTCGACCCGGTGCCCGGCGACATCGCCCAGATCCGGGACACCCGTGCTGCCGATGCCCACGGTGCGGTCGGTGGCCTGCATGGTCACTTGGTGGCTCCCGAGGTCAGTCCAGCGATGAACTGCTTCTGCAGCGCGAGGTAGCCGGCGACGGGAATGACCGCCGCCAGAAGCATCACGCCGAACAACTGGGCGTAATTAGTGGAGAACTGACCGACCGACAGATACAGCCCTGTGGTGATCGTCTGACCATTCAGCGGACCGAGGATGAACTGCGGGTTCATGAAGTCGTTCCAGATCCACAGCGACAGGAAGATCGCGACGGTCGCGGTGGCCGGACGCAGCAGCGGCATGACGATCGTCCACCAGATCCGCAGCGACCCGGCGCCGTCCACGGTCGCGGCCTCGACGATCTCGCCGGGGATCGACCGCAGGAAGCCGGAGTAGACGAACACCGCGAACGACAGATAACCGCCTCCGACGTTGGCCAGGATCAGGCCCGGGTAGGTGTGGTCCAGGTGCAGGAAGGTCAGGACGCGGATGGTGGGGAGCAGCACTACCGCGGGCGGGATCATCAGGCCTGCGCCGAAGCCCGCCAGGACGATCCTGCGCAGGCGGGCCGAGCGGCGGGACAGCCAGAAGCTGAGGGCCGCGCCCAGCGGGATGATCAGTAGGACCGAGGCGAGGACGGTGACCACGGAGTTGGTCAGCCCGATCTGGACGATCCGGTCGGTACGGTCGAGAGCATCCGTCAGGTTGTGCGAGGTCGGCGGCGCGGGGGGAGCCGCAGGGTTGCGGATGATCTGGTCTTGTGGTTTGAAGGCGTTGACGAGCGTGAGGTAGACCGGGCTGACGAAGGCCAGGGTGAGCAGTCCGGCTGCCACGAGGTGCCCCCGAGCACCCCAGGCACGGCCGTTCCCGCGCGGAGTTGGCATGTGCCGTGGTGTCACTGTTCGCCCCTGGACTACGGGCCGTTGTGTTGTCGACGTGCTCACAGGTCCACCTCCCGGCGGCGCAGCAGGGCGGTCACCGACAGTGCGATGGCGGTGGAGACGACGAGGAGGAGCATCGCGACGGCCGAGGCGTAGCCGTAGCGGCTGTCCGTGAAGGCGAGCTGGATGATGTAAAGGGCGGTGGATTGTGTGGAGTTGGCCGGGCCACCGGAGGTGAGCACCGTGATGATGTCGTAGAGCTTGAGCATCGTGATCAGAGAGATGGTGACGCTGATGGTGGTGCCCGGGGCCAGCATCGGGAACGTGATCCGCCTGAACCGCTGCCACCGGCCGGCGCCGTCGACCATCGCGGCCTGGTACAGCTCGCCGGGGATCGACTGCAGTGCGGCCAGGTGGACGACGGTGGTGAACCCCGTCAGCACCCAGGCCGCGACGAGCCCGACGGACAGGACCGCCAGGTGCGGGCTGCCCAGCCACGTGATCGGCCGGTCGATGATTCCCAGCGAGGCCAGGAGGTTGTTGAGGATGCCGTCCTGGGCCAGGATGTAGCGCCAGACGTAGCCGACGATGACACCGGACAGCACCTGCGGCAGAAACGCCACGGTACGCATCATCCGGAAGCTCATCGAAGTCTTGTTGAGCAGCATCGCGAATCCGATGCCGACGGCGTTGGCGACGATGGTCACGGCGCCGGCCAGCAGGAGTGTGAAGCCGAGACTTCCGGCCAGGGCGCTGTCGTGCGCCATCTCCGTGTAGTTGGACAGGCCGACGAAGTCGGCCTGTGCCAGCAGCGGGTTCTCGTTCGTGAGGCTCTTCCAGGCGCTCATCATCACGGGAACGATGATGAACAGGGCGTAGAGGCCCAGGGCGAGGAGCGCGATCGAGGCCAGGGGCCGGTCGCCACGGCGTGGGCGGGCTCGGATGGTCATGGCACGGATGGACATGGCTCTTTCCTCGGAGAAGGTCTGGGGCGCCAGGGCCGGTGCGGCCGGGGCAGGTGAGGTGACTTACTTGGTCGCCGAGTCCCATGCGGCGTCCAGCTTGGCCAGCTGTCCGCCTATGTCGTCCGCAGAGAACAGCGCCTGACTGGCTGCGTAGAAGGAGTCGTTGAGCCCGGAGGGCATGGAGTCATCGTTGGTCGCCCAGCCGAACGCCGAGACCTTCGTGTTCCGCTGGGTGACGTAGGAGTAGGAGTCCTTGTAGACCTTGGTGACATCCACGTCGTAGTCGTCCAGGGTCTTGCCCTTGAGCATCGGGAACGCGCCGTCCCCCTCGATCAGGGCCTTGTAGTTGGCAGGGTCCAGGGACCAGGCCTCGGCGAACCTGGTGGCCTTGGCCGGGTCGGCTGTCCTGGCGCTGATCGCCATGGAGCCGCCCACCGAGAACGGCACCACGAGCGACCCGTCGTCGGTGGGGGTGAGGAAGGCACCGAAGTCGTCGGCGTGATCCTTGGGCACGGAACCGAGGAACCAGCTGCCCATCATGAACATCGCGGTCTTGCCGGACGTGAAGTTGGTGACGGAATCGGCATACTTGACGCCGAGAGCGCCGTCCTCGAAGTAGCCGTTCTTCGCCATCGTCCGGTACTTGCGTACCGCCGCCTTCACATTGGCGTCGGTGAAATGGACCTTTCCGGCGTAGCGTTCCTTCAGCCAGTTCGGGTTCTTGCCCAGTACGTCAGCGGAGAGGATGCCGACCAAAGGCATCGACGCAGAGAACGGATCGCCGCCGCCCAGTTCGATCGGTGTGGTACCGGCGGCCTTGAGCTTGGCGCATACGTCCATGAACTCGGACCAGGTCTTCGGCGGCGCGGCGATGTGAGCCTTGGCGAACAGCTTCTTGTTGTAGAAGACCTCGGGGATGATCTGCGAGTTGGTGGGCGGGATGTAGACCTCGCCCTTGTTGGCGTTGCCTTTGGGCAGCAGGAAGTTGGCGTTCACCCACTTCTGGTCGTACGGCTTGAGCAGCCCGGCCGTCGCGAACGTCGATGGAGTGATCGACTGAAGCAGGTCCGGGAACTGCCCGGAGGCCTGCAACTGCTTGGCGTATGCGTCCCGGTCCGTGCTCGGCGCGACGATCTTCTTCACAGAGACGTCCGGGACCTTCTTCTGCGCGTTGGCGATCGAGGTGTCCCAGAACTTCGCGTTGAGGCTGGGGGTCTCGAAGGTGAGGTACGTCAGGGTGCTGCGGCCCGTCCCGCTTCCGGTCGACGCAGCAGAGCATCCGGAGAGGGCGCACGCCACGGCTAGGCAGACAAGGGTCGGACGTTTGCGCCTCATGGAAGTCTCCTGGGGACGATGCGGCCCGATGGATGGGGCGGACCGAGCCGGTTCGACGCCGTGCCATCCTTCGAGATAACGTTATCGCGAGGATAGAAGCGGGTTGCGGGAATGTGTCAAGGGCCGGTTCGATATCGGTCCGATGTCTTCGAGGAGGAGCTGCCGGATGACGCGAGCACGGCGGGAGAACGGGGGGCGGCCCAAGCGTCCGACGATGGTCGACGTCGCACGCGAGGCCAGGGTGGCCCTGCGCACCGTCTCACGGGTGGTCAACAACGACCCCACGGTGGGGTCGGAGTATGTCGTCAAGGTCGAGGCCGCGATCGCCGCGCTGAACTACCGCCCTGACGAACGGGCCCGCCAACTGCGCACCGGCGTAGCCGGAACCATCGGCGCCGCCGTCCGCCGTATTGCCGAGGCCAACCCTGAACTGGCAGCCATCGAACGAACGGCCCGGGAAGCCGGCCTGACTCTCCTGGCCGCCTCGACGGACTTCGACGAGACCAGGGAACGCGACATCCTGATCTCCATGTGCCGGCAACGCCTCGACGGCATCATCGTCGAACCGTTCGGCGAGAACCACGCCTACCTCCAGCCCGAACTCGACGCGGGCGTGCCGGTGGTTGCCATGGACCGCCCGATGAGTGGGATCTCCGTGGACTGCGTCATGTCCGACAACGCCGCCGGCATCGGCATGGCTTTCCACCACCTCCACCAGCAAGGCCACCGCCGCATTGCCTTCATCGGCGACAGCGAACGCGTCTTCTCCGGGCGGGAGCGCGCCGTGGCCTTCCGCGCGGCTCTGCGTGCCCACGGCGAGGCAGCCGAAGGCCTGGTGCACTCAGGCGAGATCACCCCCGAGCGCGTGGCTGCAGCACTCGACACGGCATTGCGCGGACCCGATCCGGCAACCGCCCTGGTCACTGGAAACATGGACACCACACTCGCTGTCCTGAGACACCTCGGCCCGCAGGCGGCCTCCCGGCTGGCCCTCGTCGGCTTCGACGAGGTACCCCTGAGCGACCTCCTGCAACCTGCCCTCACCGTCGTCGCTCAGCAGACTTCCGTGATCGGCCGGACCGCCGTCGAACTGCTCCGCGCCCGCATTGCCGACCCCGAGCGCCCTGCGCAGACCGTGACCGTCCCGGTGGCCTTGAAAGTCCGCGGCTCCGGTGAGGTAGGCGCCTGACGCCCGGGGCGGCGCCGTCGATGCCTTGCGCCTCGTGCTCGCACGAAGGGGCACCCGAGTCGCGCGATAACGTTATACGGCGCGCGTCGCCGGAGGTGCCGGGTCACGGCGGCGCGCTCGACGGCCCGGCCGGGGTGCCGACGGCGTACGACACGGACATCGAGCGGAGCCATCTGCTCGAGTACGGTGCGCGGACCGTCGAGGAGACGGTGGGATGCTCGCGGAGAATCTGGCGGGCTACTGGGCGATCGTGCACCGCTGCCCCTCCGGCGAACTGGCGGCGACGGTGGCCCGACTGCTCTCCGAGCGGGGCGCCCGAATCGTGGTGACGCCGCCGGGCCTGCCCGACGCGTGGCTGCCCGACGCGAACGTGAAGCGCATCGCCGACGACGCCGCGCAATTCCCGGCCGCGCTCGACCGCGTCGACACTGTCGTCACCGCCTGCGCCGTCGCGGTGGCCGAGACCGGCGCCATCGTCCTCGACGGCGGCCCGGACCAGTGTGCCGCGCGGGCGAATAGACGATGTGACCGTCATCCCCGTCGGTGACGGTGAACTGGCTGATGGGGCGCAGCAGTCGGGTACTGCTGCCATAGCGGGTCAGGGTCAGTTCAACGGCGTGGTCTCCAGCGCCCCTGGACGTGAGTGACGACGCCCTGGTGCACGCAGTCACGGCTGGGCCGCTCGTTCTCGTCGCCGGCCCGGCTCTCGTGAGTGCGACCGCCACGCACATCCTCACCAGCGTGCGGATGTGCGTGGCCGATGTGTGCTCGTCCGGCCCTCAGTGCGTATCGGCGCCGAACAGTCGCTGCGCGAGAGGGTCCTGCCCAAGGAACGCCGCCAGTGCCGCCCGGTCCGGCGCGGTGGCGGGGCCGCGGCGGGCCACCGCGTAGGCTGCCGCCGCGTTGGCGCCGCGGGCGGCCGTCACGGGGTCGTGGCCCTGGCCGATCAGGGCCAGGAAAGAACCGACGTGGGCGTCTCCCGCGCCGTTGCTGTCCACAGCGTCGACCGGGAATCCCGGCACGTGCGTCGGTGCCTGGCCGGGCGCCGCCAGCCAGCAGCCGTCCTTGTCGGCCCGCACGAGCACGCCCGCGCCCGGGCTCAACCGGTCCCGCAGCGCCGTCACCGCGACCCGCGGATCCTCGTGCCCGGACATGAGGCGGGCCTCGCGGGCGTTGACACTGAGCCAGTCCACACGGGCGAGGACCGGCGCGAGAACGGCCTCGGGGATGTCGGCCACCAGGGGCGCCGGGTCGAGGCAGACGGTGATCTCCGACGGGAGCCCCGCCGTGAAGCCGGACAGCAGCGGGCCGTTGGCCGACAGCACCAACCCGTAGCCGGAGAGTTGCAGCAGATCACCGGGACGCAGCTCCGCGGCAAGCGTGTCGATGTCCGACGATGTCAGCGTGGCCTCAACTCCGAAGCTGGTGACGAAGGTTCGTTCCCCACCGCTGTCGATCAGGGCAACGGTGAAGCCGGTGTCGCCGTCCGTACGGACGGGCAGCAGCGTTCCGATGTCCTCGGCGGCGAGGGCGTCGCGTACGAGATCGCCGTACGGTCCCGTGCCGTGCAGCCCGGCGAAGACCGCTTCCGTGCCGAGGCGGCGGGCCGCGACCAGGGTGTTGAAACCGCCGCCGGCGGTCGTTTCGGTACGGGTGCTGATGACATCGCCGCCGCGTTCGGGCAGCGCGGGAACCTCGATCACGAGATCGGCGATGACGTTCCCGGCGAGGACGAGACGGCCGTTCATTGTCCGGCTTCCTGAAGAGCGGGGGCTGCGGATTCGTTCCCGCTGCCGGCGGCGGAATCGGCACGGCGGGCGAACAGCGCGTACGCCGCGGCACCGACGACCATGGATATCGCCCAGCCGAGACCGTTCACACCGAACCAGGTGCCGGAGAGCGGGCCCGCGAACCAGACGTCGGTCTCACTGGTCGAGGCCTTGGTGAAGAGCAGACCGGCCACGATGGCGGCGGCCCAGCCGAGGACGGCGGGCAGATGGAATCCGCCCGAGTACCAGTACCGACTGGTTCGGGTGGTGTCCATCAGCGCCTCGGGGGCGTACGTACGCCCGCGCAGCGAGTCCACCGCGATGACTCCGATCCACGCCGAGATGGGTACGGCCAGCAGGGTCAGGAACGTCGAGAAGGGCCCGTAGAAGTCGTCGGCGATCAGCATGAAGTAGATACCGCCGGCGAACATCAGCACCACGTCGAGGGCGACTGCGGCGGTGCGCGGCACCCGCAGCCCCAAAGTGATCATCGTCAGCCCGGCGGAGTAGGTGGACAGGTGGTTCGACATGAGCAGCCCGCCGAAGGCCGCGACGAGATAGGGGATCGCCATCCAGGAGGGCAGCATCGCGTTGATGGCGGCTACCGGGTCGGAGGAGGTGGCGAGCGTCCGGTCGCCCGCTGAGAGCAGCGAGCCGAGCGAGATCAGCAGCACGAGAGGGATGCCCGCGCCGAACGCGGAGGCCCCGATCAGCCGGCGGCCGGGAATCTCGCGGGGCAGGTAACGGGCGTAGTCCGCACCCGCGTTGGCCCAGCCGATCCCCGTGCCCGCGGCGATGAAGCCGACACCCGCGATCACTCCGCTGGTCGGCCCCGCCGGGACATGGAGGACCTTGGACCAGTCGACGGTGGCGACGAGGAAACCCATCACGACCAGATTGAGGACGCCGAAGACGACCGTGGCCCACTTGTTGATCCACATGATGGTGGCATGGCCGAGTCCACTGATCAGCAGCGTGCAGGTGATGAAGACCAGCAGACAGACGAGCGTGAGCACGGTGTTCCGGCCGATCCCGAAGGCGGTGTTCAGCATCGCCAGCAGCGCGTACGCGGCGGTCGTGGTGGTGATCGTCTCCCAGCCGACCCGGCTCAGCCAGGTGATCAGGGTCGGACCCGCGTTGCCCCGCTGTCCGAAGACCGCGCGGGACAGGGTGAGTGCGGGCGCGCCCCCCTTCTTGCCTGCCAGGCTCAGGGCTCCCACCAGCGCGAAGGAACCGAAGGAACCGACGACGGCAACGAGTATCGCCTGCCAGACGTTCAGGCCGCGGAAGGCGACGAGGGTCGCTCCGAGCGGGAGCCCGAGGATGCTGATGTTGGCGGCGAACCAGGTCCAGAACATCTGGCCGGCCTGTCCGTGCCGCTCGTTGTCGGGGACCGGTTCGATCCCTCTTGTCTCGATGGCACCGACGCGATCGTTCGCCTTCGAAGCGGCCATGACGGAACCTCCTTGCAGGGTGCGAAAAGGGCGGGTGGGGAGAGCGGGGAAGGTGTGCGCGTGTGCTGGGCGAAGCGGCGGGGCCTCGGGGCCCTGCCCGTGGCCGGGTTCCGGGCGGCTCAGCGGAGCGTGAGCAGCCGGGCGGTCAGAGGTTCCAGGTCGAGGGAGTTGACGTTGCGGAGCGTTCGGACGGCCTCGGGGGGCAGTCCCGAGAGCCCCGTGACCGACCCGGCGACCGCACCGGCGATCGCACCGATGGTGTCGCTGTCGCCGCCGAGGTTGGCGGCGAGCAGGGCAGCTAGCCAGGGATCGCCGCCGGCCACGGCGAGCACCGCGAACGCGGCGGGCACCGACTCCTGGCTTGCGACGCTGGTGCCGACGAGCGCGACGATCCGGTCCAGGGCCTCGGCCTCCGGGAGATCTCGCACAAGGTCCTGCGTCCACTGGATCCGGGACGCGATGTCGGCTCCCGCGATCCAGTTCCCGCGCCGTGCACCGGCGCGCGCCGCGGCCACAGCAGCGGCCACGGCCTCGCCCAGCGTGCCTCCGCCGACGCCCGTGCTGACGGCGGCAGCTACGGCGGCCGCGCCCGCGATCCCGATACTGGTGTCGTGGGTGACCTGGCAGGACTCCACGACATGGTCCAGGAAGGCGTCCAGCGGCTCGACGGCGAAAGCGATTCCGACCGGGGTGACGCGCATGGCCGCGCCGTTCGTCGTGCCGTGCCTGCCGGCCTCCTGAGTCGGGACACCACGAGCCACCGCGTCCAGAGCCGCCTTGGTGGACGGGCCGAGGAGATCGAAGGAACCCTTGGCCTTCATCTCCTTCTCCCAGTCGAGCAGTTCATGGGCGAGGCGCAGGGGGTCGATCCGACCGCGGCCCTCGTCGATCAGCCGGCCGACGATGACGGCCTGGTCGGTGTCGTCGGTGACGGACCCGGCCGGCATACCCGCGCTGACCGGATTGTCGGGGCGAGCGGGTTCGAAGCCGGTGAGCGTCCCGTACACCCGGACGACGTCCTCCCTGGACATCACCTGCGTGGGCATGCCGAGAGCGTCACCGAGGGCGAGTCCGTAGTAGGCACCGAGGGCGCGGTCGAGTCGGTCGGTCACAGTCGGCCTCCTCGGCCCGAGCGTACGTGCAGTTCAAATCTGGCGGGGTCGAGCAGGCTGGTGACATGCTCGACGACCGAGTCGTCGGCCGCCCGGTACACCTGGGTGAGCCGCAGAAAGGACTCGCCGGCTGAGCGGTGCAGTACGGCGGCCTCCGCCGCGTCGAGCCCGCGCACCGACACCACGCCTTCGCCGGAGTCGGTGGTCCGGCCCGCGGCGATCAGCGTCCGGCTCAGTGAGCCACCGTCGAGGCCGCGTTCGGGCAGCCCGGCCAGGCCCCCGGTGGCCGGGACTCTGCTGCGCTCCAGCGATACGCCCTGTCCGTCGGCGAGCCGCCTGACCCGGTCCAGGGCGATGAATGCACCCGAATCGAGTCCGAGCTCCTCGGCCAGATCGCAGTCGGTCACCTCTTCGAAGCGGAGGGTCTCGGTGTGCAGTGCGGTGTCCTGCTCGGCCAGCGCTCTGGTCCAGCCGAGGCGGTTGTCGAGTGGCGTTCCCTCGTAGGTGACGAAGGAGCCGATCCCGGCGTGGGTGGAGATGAGCCCTTCTTCGCCGAGGACCTGAAGCGCCTGCCGCAGGGTGGTGCGGCTGACACCGAAGCGCTGGGTGAGCGCGTACTCCCCCGGGAGTCGGCTGCCTTCAGTGTGGACCCCGGCTCGGATCTCGTCGGCGAGGACGCTCGCGATGCGTTGATGTTTGTGTACCTGTCCAGGCATGTCCAGACAGTAAATGGACAGGTCCTCTCAGGTCCATAGCTGCAGAGGATTTTTTCCGTGCGACCGCGGCTCCGGGGGCCGCTCAGGCCGGACCCGAGATCGCTGTCGGCCTGCGCACACTGAACATCGGCGCGTTACCTGGTCGATCGGTTCGGCCGGAACCGGGGACTGACTGGGGCGATGACCGGAGCTGGACTCGATATCCCGAGCACCATCGCCGACGAGTCCCGCAACCTGGCCGCCGCCGAGGCGGCTCTGCTGGCCGGCGCCAAGCGCGCGGGGTCCGTCCGGGCCGATCTGGCCGTCGCCGATATGCGGGCCCTGATGATCGGCTGCGTAACCCGCGACCGGGACCCCGCGGATCCGGGGGCCCGCGACCGTATGATCGACATCGCCTGCACGGGCGTGCGACCCAAGCGCTGAGCACGGCTATCGACGAGAAGACTCCCGCCCGACAGGCGAAGTGCTGAGCGCGGCTTTCCGCGAGAAGACCCCCCGCCCAAAGGCGGAGTAGGTCTGGGTCTCCGTTCGTCCCGGTTTTTTTCTGCGGTTTTCGTCGTGGCTGGTCGCGCAGTTCCGCGCGCCTCTCAAAAGCAGGTCGCCCGCGCCTAGCGGGACGCCAACAGATCGGCCAGCAGCGGGAGTTGTTCCGGGTCCTCCAGGGCTGAGCCCACGGCGACGACCCTGGCCCCGGCTGCCAGGTAAGCGGCAGCGTTGGACGCGTCGATGCCGCCCGTCGCCACGAACGGCACCTCCGGGAACGGGCCCCGCATGGCCTTGAACCAGCCCTGACCGAGCACGCTCGCCGGGAACGCCTTCAGCCAGGTCAGGCCGAGCGCCCGCGCCGCCTGGACGTCGGAGGCGGTGGCGACGCCGGGCAGGTGCGGCAGGCTCGCGTCGAGGCTGGCCCGCGCCACCTCGGCGGCGAGCCCGGGTGCCACCGTGAACGCGGCACCCGCCGACACCGCCCGGTCGAGGCGCTCGGTCGTGGTGACCGTGCCCGCGCCGACCGCCTTGCCGCGCTCGCGGCTCGCGGCCACCACGGCGGCGAGCACCCGCGCGGCCTCCTCGGTCTGCACCGGTACCTCGACGCACTCGATGCCCAGGTCCCAGGCTCGTACGGCGAGTTCCACGGACTTGTCCGCCGGCATGCCGCGCAGGATCGCCATCACGGGCGACTTGGCGAACAGCTCGTCGAACGTCGGCGTCTCGGGGTCTACGGGGGTCAGGGGCGCCATCCCAGCTCCTTGGAAATCGTCTCGGCGGTGGTCATCAGGTCGGGCAGTACGTCGGCCTCGAGGGCGGCCAGGTCGGCCTTCGCCTTCAGGGCGGTGACGGACACGGCGGCGACCACATCGCCGCCGCTGTCGCGCACGGGGACGGCGAGGCAGTTCACGTAGTCCTCGTACTCGCCGTCGTCGACGGCCCAGCCGCGCGCCCGGGTCTCGTCGAGGGCAGCGCGATAGGCGGCTGCGTCCGTGATCGTCGTACCGGTGTGCGGCGCGAAGTCGCAGCCGGCGAGAAGCGCGTCAGCCCGATCGCGGGGTACGTGGGCGAGGATCGCCTTGGCGACGCCCGCGGTGTGCAGCGTGACGGGTCGGCCGATCTGCGAGTACAGCCGCACTCCGTCCACCGGGTCGACCTTGTCGACGTACACGATCTGCTCGCCCTCCAGCGCGGCGAGGTGCACGGTGTGCCCGCTGCGCTCGCCGAGCCCGCGCAGGTGCTCGCTCGCGACGTCCTTCAAGCCGAACTGTTCCAGGGCGAGTTGGGCGAGCCCGGCGAGCCGGTGGCCGACCGCGTACCGCCCGTCGGGCAGGCGGCGGGCGAGTCCGCCCTCGGCCAGCGCCTCCAGCAGGCGCAGCGCGGTCGACCGGTGCACACCCAGGTGCTGGCCGACCTCGGTCTGCGTGCGCGGCCTGCGGGCGATGCACTCCAGGATGTCGATGGCCCGCCGTACGGTCTGTGACATGACCTCAGCTCCTGTCCTTTGGTGAGATGGGGACGTAGTCCTCGATGCTGCGCAGCGTGCGCCCGGCCAGACGGTGACCGAGGGCGAGGCGCTCACGCGGCGCCGCCCCGTCGAGCAGCCCGCTCAGGTATCCGGCGGCGAAGGCGTCACCCGCACCGACTGCCTCCACCACGTCAACGGCGGGCGCGGCCACGAACTCCTGTGTCCCGTCGGCGAATTCAGTGGCTCCCACGGCGCCGTCCTTGACGACGAGCGTGCCGCGCGGCGCGATGTGGTCGCGGATGTCCTGTGCGGTGGCGGTGCCCCACAGGGTCTCGCCCTCGTCGCGGCCGACGAGCACGATGTCGGCGCGGCGTGCCAGGGCGAGCAGCGCCTCGGCCGCCTCGCCGCGCGAACTCCACAGCGCGGGGCGGTGGTTGATGTCGAACGAGACCAGGGTTTCGGTGCCGGCCGCCCGCTCCAGAAGCGCGGCCACGAGCCCCGCGCACGTGTCGGACAGGGCGGGTGTGATCCCGGTCAGGTGCAGCAGCCGTACGCCGGTCAGGTCGATGCCGTCAGCGTCGGCCGCGCTCATCCGGGAAGCCGCCGAGCCGGCCCGGTAGTAGTGCACGCGCGTGCCGTGGGGCATCGGGTCCTTGAAGTAGACGCCGGTCGGGGCCGAGGTGTCGCGCCGTACGCCGGTGACGTCCACGCCGCGTGACGCGACCGCCGCGACGATCCGCCGCCCGAACGGGTCGTCGCCGACCCGGCTCACCCAGGCGGCGCCGTGGCCGAGGTCGGCGAGGTACTGGGCGACGGTCGACTCGGCGCCCGCGACGGCCAGCCGCAACTCCCCACTGTGCTCGAGGCCTGCGCCGTCGGCAGGCGTGACCTGCGCCATCGTCTCGCCGAGGCAGACAGCCGTAGCGGCCGTGGTGCTCATCGCGCCGTCCCTCCGTTGGCATGAGTGACATGCCATTGACATCCCGCAGTGGTGATGAAGAACGTTATCAGCCCTTGCGCAACAGGCGTGCATATGTTGCAACAGAGGGTGTGAGCCGCACAGAGTCCCCCACCAGCGTGAAGCGAAAGGGAGTGAGATAGGCGCGACGCCGAGCGCATCCACCCACCAGAACACCCATCAGGAGACCGGACCGCAGGCGGCGATGAGCGCCCGCACCCGGCAGCGCCGCACCGCCGCCGCCGCCGCCGGCGTCGTCGGCGTCGGCGTCGTCGGCTCGATCCTCGAGTGGTACGACTTCTTCCTGTTCGGTGCCTCGGCCGCGATCGTCTTCAACACGGTTTTCTTCCCGAGCGTCTCCCCGTTCGCGGCGACGCTCGCCTCCTTCGCGACCTTCGGCCTGGGCTTCGCCGTCCGCCCCATCGGCGGCCTGATCCTCGCCCACCTCGGCGACCGCATAGGCCGCCGCCCGGCGCTGATCCTCACCGTGGTCCTGATGGGCGCCGGCACCCTCGCCATCGGCTTCCTCCCCACGTACCACCAGATCGGCATCTGGGCCCCTGTGCTGCTCGTGCTCTGCCGGATGATGCAGGGCTTCGGCGTCGGCGCCGAACTCGGCGGCGCGTACGTCATGTCGACGGAGGCTGCGAAGGCCGAGAAGCGCGGCTTCTACGGATCACTGCCCGGCGCCGGCGAGTTCATCGGCTTCGTCATCGCCTCCGGCGCGGTCGCCGCCGTCTCCACGCTGCCCGAGGACGAATTCCTCGGCTGGGGCTGGCGCATCCCGTTCCTGGCGAGCGCCCTGGTCGTGATCATCGCTCTCGTCATCCGCAACGCGGCGCCCGAGACCGAGCAGTTCGAGGCCACTCGCGACAGCGGCAAGCGCGAGAAACTCCCCGTCCTCGCCGCGATCAAGAGCCGCCCCAAGGCAATTGCCCTGCTCATCGGCTCCGGCTGCGCCACCGCCATCGCCTCGTAGCCGATCCAGGGCTACCGGGATTGATTCGCAGTGCATCGGGCTTCAGCCCGCTGGTGAAGCGAATCTGGCGATCCCGACACGGAGCGTCGTAGCGTCCCTCCCTGCGGAGCAGGGACGCGTGGCCCTCTGGACTACCAGTGCGGAGCATCATGGCTCGTCCCCGGCGTCCAATGATCATCGGCGGGCGCGATAGGCCGACTTGAGCGCGAGCATCAAACGGGAGGACGAGCGTGATCAGTTCCGATCTTCTGGGGTGGTGCCCGGGAGGGCGCACCTAGGGTGGCGCCCATGCAGCTCCGGTACGCGTTCCGGTTGTACCCGGAACCGGGTCAACGCCTCGCGTTGGGGCGGGCGTTCGGGTGCGCGCGGGTCGTGTTCAACGACGCGGTGCGTGCCCGGAAGGACGCCCACGTGGCGGGTCTTCCGTATCCGAAGGCCGCCGAGCTGTCCCAGACCCTGATCACCCGCGCCAAGCGGACCGTGGAGCGGTCTTGGCTGGGCGAAGTGCGGCCGCTATTGCGTCGCGGCAATCACCACGATGACCGCGGCGACGGCGGCGAGTGCCGTGAGTAGATTGCGGGCCCGATCTCTCCCGTGCCAAGAGGCGCGTACCGCCCCACGGAAAACCGAGTTGAGGCCGCCGCGCGGGCGCCGCATCAGCCCCGGCCGGACGCCGCGCGAGCCTGGCCGCGCACGGCCAGGTCGAGGTCGCGGTCCGCCTTCGCCAGCAGGTCCGCCATGGCTGCTCCCGAGCGGGCGGCGTCGCCGTCCCGGATCGCGTCCAGGACCGCTCGGTGGCTGGGCGCCGGGTCGTCGGCGCAGCCGTGCTGACCGTGCACGATGCTGTCGCGCGCCCGCAGTGCGGGGGCCATCAGGTCGTGCAGCATGGCCAGCATCTCGTTGCCGGAGGCCACGAGGAGCGCGTGGTGGAAGTCGGAGTCGGCGGCCACCGCCTCGGCCGCGTCGTCGCCGGCCCGCGCCATGCGGTCGAGTGCCGCTTCGAGGTCTGCCAGTTGGTGTTCGGTGCGGCGCTCGGCGGCCCGGCGCACAGCGGCGGGTTCCACGATGGAGCGCATCTCGGCGAGGTCGCGCAGGACCGCGTCCGCCTCGCCGCCCTCGATGCGCCAGCGGATCACATCCGCGTCGAGGACGTTCCACTCGGCCCGCGGCCGGACGAAGGTGCCGCGCTTCTGGCGGGAGGCGACCAGGCCCTTGCCGGCGAGGACCTTGAGCGCCTCTCGGATGACGGTGAGGCTGACGCCCATCTCGTCGACCAGGGTGCGCGGATCGAGGGTGGCGCCGGCGGCCACCGCTCCCCCGACCACCCGGGAGCCGAGCGATTCGACGACGCCTCCGTGCACTCCGCGCCCGGCGTAGGACACCATGCTCCGCTCCCCTCTGGTGCGACGGGCCGACTGCCGGTCGCACCACCCGCGATCGACACGTTAATTCATAATTTTTGGAAGCTCAACCATGGAATCCCACTCGACCCCACCTGGAGAATTAATTATGAATAATCCTTGACGGGGACCGGCGCCGAGTGGTGCAGTCCTGGTCGTAGCCCTTCCGTACCGCCCCGAGGAACGACCGTTGCCCCACACCCCGCTGCCGCTGTCCGGCACCCAGCTCCCGCTCACTGCCGGACCGTACACCGCGACCGTTACGGGCGTCGGCGCGACACTGCGCGAACTGGCCTATGACGGGCGGCCGTTGATCCTCGGCTTCGACGCCGACGAACCGGCGCCCGCCGCCCACGGACAGATCCTCGCGCCCTGGCCCAACCGACTGGCGCAGGGACGCTACACATTCGACGGCGCCGAGCACCAACTACCCCTGGACGAACGGGAGCCCCCGTCCGCGCTGCACGGCCTCGTCGCGTGGCGGACCTGGACTCCGCAGCCGCATGACGACGCCCACGGGGTCCGTCTCGCCCTCGACCTGGCGGCCCGGCCCGGCTATCCCTTCGCACTGCGGCTGCTCGCCGAGTACCACCTGGACGCGGGGAGCGGGCTCACCGCGCGCGTCACCGTGGTCAACCGGTCGTCGCGGCCCGCCCCCTTCGGTCTCGGCGCCCACCCGTACCTGACCTTCGGCGGCTCCGTCGACCGGTGCTCCGTGCAGCTGGCCGCCGATCACTGTCTGCACCCCGATACCCGCATGCTGCCCGACGGGAACCCGCGCCCGGTCGAAGGAACCCCTCACGACCTGCGCAGCCCAAGGCAGTTGACCGGAACCGTGCTCAATCACGCCTACACCGGGCTGCACCGCGACAGCGACGGCCTGGCGTGGGCCCGCCTCCGCGCCCCCGAAGGCGGCGCCGTCGACCTCTGGGCCGACGTGTCCTTCGGCTGGCTCCAGCTCTACACCGCCGACCACTTCGGGCGGACCGGTCTCGCCGTGGAACCGATGACCTGCCCGCCTGACGCGTTCAACAGCGGCCATGACGTGATCGTCCTCGCCCCCGGCGAACAGCGGTCCGCCGCATGGGGCATCCGCGTGCCCTGACCACCCCCACCACACGTCCCGGCCCGCCCTCCGAAGCGGGCCGCCCATCCGGAAAGCCCTCTCCAGGACGAACCATCCGGGAAAGAACATGACGCACCTTCGAACACTTCCCCCCGCCTCGGCCTCCGCCACCGGACGCCCGCCCCACCTCACCCACGTCGTCTTCGTCGCCGCCGCGGCCGCGATGGGCGGCTTCCTCTTCGGCTACGACAGTTCGGTGATCAACGGCGCCGTCGAGGCCGTCCGTGACCGCTACGACGTCGGGCCCGCGGCGCTCGCCCAGGTCATCGCCATCGCCCTGATCGGCTCGGCCGCCGGGGCGGCGGTAGCCGGGCGCCTCGCCGACCGCATCGGGCGCATCCGCTGCATGCGCATCGCGGCTGCGTTGTTCACCGTCAGCTCCATCGGCTCCGCCGTGCCGTTCGGCCTGTGGGACCTGTCGCTGTGGCGGGTGATCGGCGGCTTCGGCATCGGCATGGCCTCCGTGATCGGCCCCGCCTACATAGCGGAGGTCGCCCCGCCCGCGTACCGGGGACGCCTCGCCGCGTTCCAGCAGGCGGCCATCGTCTTGGGCATCGCCGTGTCCCAGCTCGTCAACTGGCTGATCCTGACGCTCGCCGACGACGACCAGCGTGGCCGCCTGGCCGGCCTTGAAGCCTGGCAGTGGATGCTCGGTGTGATGGTGGTGCCCGCGCTCGTCTACGGGATCCTCTCCTTCACCATTCCCGAGTCTCCCCGGCACCTCATCGCCCGCGGCGCCACGGACGAGGCACGCCGGGTGCTCGCCCGCCTCGAGGGCGAGGGACCCGCGCTCGACGCCCGTATCACCGAGATCCGTGAGCACATGAGCCGCGACCGCCGCTCGAGCTTCCGCGATCTGCGTGGCAAGGCGGCGGGGCTGCGCGGCATCGTCTGGGTCGGCATCGGCATGGCGCTGTTCCAGCAACTCGTCGGCATCAACGTGGCGTTCTACTACTCGGCGACGCTGTGGCAGTCGGTCGGCATCGACCCGAGCAGCTCGTTCTTGTACTCGTTCACCACGTCGCTCATCAACATCGTCGGCACAGTCGTCGCGATGCTGCTGGTGGACCGCGTGGGGCGCAAGCCTCTGATCCTGGCCGGCTCGGCCGGTATGACGCTCGCGCTCGGCTGTGAGGCGTGGGCGTTCTCCGCTGACCTCGTCCACGGCCGGCTCCCCCACACCCAAGGGCTCGTGGCGCTGGTCGCGGCCCACGTCTTCGTACTGTGCTTCGCCTCGTCATGGGGTGTCGTGCTGTGGGTCATGCTCGGCGAGATGTTCCCGGCCTCGATCCGCGCCGCCGCGCTCGGTGTGTCCTCGTCCGTCGTCTGGGTGGCCAACTGGGCGATCACCGCGTCGTTCCCCAGCCTCTCCGACTGGAGTCTGGGCGGGACGTATCTGATCTACGCAGCCTTCGCGCTGCTCTCCCTGCCCTTCGCCGCGAAATGCGTGCGCGAGACCCGGGGCAGGACTCTCGAGGAGATGGGATGACCGGCATGCAACGCTTCACCGATCAGGTCGCCGTGGTGACCGGGGCCGCCGTCGGCATCGGCGCGGCCACGGCGGCCCGGCTCGCCGCCGAGGGCGCGGCCGTCGTGCTGAGCGACATCGACGCCGAGCGCGGCGAACGGACCGCCGCCGAGCTGCGCGAACAGGGCGCCCGCGCCTCGTTCGTACGGGCCGATGTGGCAGACGCGGCGGACTGGGAGCGCGTGCTGGACGCAGCCCACGCCTACGGCCCGGTGCGGGTGCTCGTCTCCAACGCGTACACCGTGGAGCTGGCCCCGGCCGGCGAGATGACCCAGGCCTCCTGGGAGCGGCAGGTCGCCGTCAACCTCACCGGTGGGTTCCTCGGCTTCAAGGCCGTGCAGCCCGACATGTCGGAGCACGGCGGCTCGGTCGTCTACACCTCGTCCGTGCACGCGCACATTGGGCTCCCGGGCCGGTCGGCGTACGCCGCGACCAAGGGCGCCGTGCTCTCCCTGTGCAGTCAACTGGCCGTGGAGTACGGCCCGTCGATCCGCGTGAACGCCGTACTGCCCGGACCGATCCTGACCGGCGCCTGGGACGGCATCGGCGAGGAGGACCGGGCGCGCAGCGTCGCCGAGACGGCGGCCGGGCGCTTCGGCACGCCGGAGGAGGTCGCGGCGGCCATCGCCTTCCTCGCCTCCGCCGAGGCCGGCTTCGTTACCGGCACCAGCCTGCTCGTCGACGGCGGCTGGAGCGTCGTCAAGGCCTCCTCCTGACACGCTCCGCGCTCTCCGAGCCCCCTGATCTCAACTCGCCGAAAGGTACCCACGCCCTGTGAAGATCGCTCGCATCGAGACGTTCCAGCTACCCCCGCGCTGGCTGTTCTGTCGCATCGAGACGGATGACGGCATCGTCGGGTGGGGCGAGCCCGTCGTCGAGGGCCGGGCCGAAGTGGTGCGTACCGCCGTCGACACCCTCGCCGAATACCTCGTCGGCCAGGACCCGTTGCGCATCCAGGACCACTGGCAGGTCCTCACCAAGGGCGGCTTCTACCGGGGCGGTCCGGTGCTCTCCAGCGCGGTGGCCGGGATCGACCAGGCGCTGTGGGACATCGCGGGCCAGGCCTACGGCGCGCCCGTGCACGCGCTGCTCGGCGGGCCCGTGCGCGACTCGGTCAGGGTGTACGCGTGGGTGGGCGGCGACGAACCGGCCCAGGTGGCCGAGGAGGTCACCGCCCAGATCGAGCACGGCTTCACCGCGGTCAAGATGAACGCCGCGGGCCGGGTCTCCCCGATGCCGGGCCCCGCGGAGGTCGACGCCATCGTTCAGCGCGTCGCCACCGCGCGCGAGGTGCTCGGCCCCGAACGCGACGTGGCCGTCGACTTCCACGGGCGGTTCACCCCTGCCGGGGCACGCCAGGTGCTCGACGAGATCGCGCCGCTGCGCCCCCTGTTCGCCGAGGAACCCCTGCTGCCCGAGCACGGGCATCTGCTGCCGCGCCTGGTGGAGGGCACGAGCGTGCCCGTCGCGACCGGTGAGCGTCTGTACAGCAGAGGGGAGTTCCTGCCCGCGCTGCAGGCGGGCATCGCCGTGGCGCAGCCCGATCTGTCGCACGCGGGCGGCATCTCGGAGGTGCACCGCATCGCTTCGCTGGCCGACACGTTCGGGGTGCTCCTCGCGCCGCACTGCCCGCTGGGCCCGATCGCCCTCGCCTCCAGCCTCCAAGTCGCTTTCGCCACGCCCAACTTCCTCATCCAGGAACAGAGCCGGGGCATCCACTACAACCGCTCGGCCGACCTGCTCTCGTACGTCCTCGATCCGGAACCGTTCCGCTTCACCGACGGACACGCGCACCGCACGACGCTGCCGGGCCTCGGGGTGCGGGTGGACGAGGCCGCCGTACGCAAGGCCGACAGCTCCGCGCACCGGTGGCGCAATCCGGTGTGGCGGCACGACGACGGGAGCTTCGCGGAATGGTGACCCCAAGCCCTGTGGGCACGGAACGACTGGAACTCGGCGAGGGCGTGCGCTGGACGGAGCGCGGTCTCGTCCTCACGGACATCCTCACCGGCCGGCTGCTGTCCGCCGACCTCACCGGCGCCACCTTGCGGGAAGAACTGCGTCTGCCGTTCCCGCTGGGTGCGGTCGCGCCCGTGGCCGGAGCGCCGCGCACGTGGATCGCCGCGGCCGACACCGGCATCTGCCTGCTGCGGGCGGGCGAGCCGCCTCGCTGGCTGCTGCACCCGGAGCAGGACCCGGCGCGGCCGTTCCGGATGAACGACGCGGTGGCCGACCCGTCGGGGCGCTTCTGGGCCGGCTTCATGGCGTACGACGCGGCTCCCGGCCGGGGCGGGCTGCTCCGCGTGGAACGTGACGGGACCGTCACCCAGGTCCTCGACGGGCTGAGCGTGCCCAACGGGCCGGCGTTCACCTCGGACGGCCGGACCATGTACCTCGCGGACAGCCCCCTTGGGCGCATCCTGCGCCACCGCGTGGACCCGGAGACGGGCGACGTCGACGAGGGCGAGGTCTTCGCGACCGTGGAGTCCGGCAGCCCGGACGGCATGGCGGTGGACCGGGACGGCGGGCTGTGGAGCGCCGTCTGGGGAGCGGGCGTGCTCCACCACTACCGCGCCGACGGGCAGCTGGACGAGGTCGTCCCCGTGCCCGTACGGCAGCCGGCCGGTCTGTGCCTGGGCGGCGCGGACGGTCGGACCCTGTTCGTGACGAGCGCGCACATCGGCCTCGATGAACCCGGCCCGCTGGACGGCGCACTGCTGCGCTTGCGGGTCGCCGTCCCGGGCACGCCCGCCTGCGCGTTCCGGCCCGGCTCCGGGCTGGTCGGCTAGGACGACAACACACGGCCGACGAGCCGACCGGAACGCCCCTGCGCGGGCGGCGAGTCCGGCCGGCTCGTCGGCATGCCCGGAGACGGTGGGACCGCACCACGGGCGCTGGGACCGCACGGACGATCTCGCTGGTCACATCCGCCTCTCGATTTTTAGTTAATTAGGAATTGTTATTGACAGGGTCGGCCCCTGCGGCAACAGTCGTCCGAGCGCTTCCCGTCCGGCATCCACACCGGCGGACGACGCCACCCACGTCGGTCATCACCTCAGGAGAGCTCTGTGACTTCACCCCGCGCAGCGACGACCCGGACGGCCGCCCTCGCCGCCTTCCTCGTCGCGGCCGTGCTGTCGCCGGCGGTCCCGGCCACCGCAGCCGACCGCGCTCCGGCATCCCACGAGCCCACCCCCACGCCTCTCGCCCCGACTCCGTACATGGGCTGGAACACCTACTTCGGCCTCGGCGCACCCACCGAGAAGGACGTCAAGAGCGTCGCCGACTTCCTCGTGAGCAGCGGCCTGAAGAAGAGCGGCTACGACATCGTGTGGCTGGACGGCGGCTGGCAGGCCGACACCCCGCGCGACACCGAGGGCCACCTCGCCGCGAACCCCGAGCGCTTCCCTTCCGGCATCCCGTCCCTCGTGGACTACTTGCACCGCCGCGGCCTCAAGGCCGGGATCTACACGGATGCCGGGACCTACGACGGCGGCAAGAGCTGCGGGCTCGGCAGCCGCGGTCACTACACCGAGGACGCCCGGCAGTTCGCCGGCTGGAAGGTCGACGCGATCAAGGTCGACTTCCTGTGCGGCATCGCCGAGAAGGCCGATCCCGAACCGGCGTTCAAGGAGTTCAGCGCGGCCGTCCGCAAGACCGGCCGGCCCATGCTGCTCAACCTGTGCAACCCGCTGACCGACGACTGGGGCGTGCCGCACACCCCGGCGCAGGACGCGCACAACTCGTACCGTTTCGGGCCGCAGCTGGCGGACTCCTGGCGCACCGGCACCGACGTCGCCTGGGGCACACCGCACGAGAACCAGTGGCCCAACATCCTGCGCAACATGGACGCCAACATGGCGCACCCGGAAGCGCAGGGCCCCGGCCACTACAACGACCCGGACTACCTGATCCCGCTGCGTCAGCTGGAGGACGGCACACCCGAGCTCACCACCGAGGAGTCCACGACACAACTCGTCATGTGGGCGCTGATGGGTTCGCCGCTGGTCATCGGCTCCGATCCGCGCACCCTGCCGCAGGACATGATCGACACACTGCGCAACCCGGAGATCATCGGCGTCGACCAGGACCCGCTCGCCGTTCAGGGCGTGCGCGTGGCGAGCGACGCGACCGGCGACGTCTACAGCAAGGTCCTCCAGGGGGCGGGCCACCGCGCCGTCGCCCTGCTCAACCGGTCCGACCATGCGGCGCGCCTCACCGTCGACTTCGCCGACGCGGGTCTGACCGGTCCTGTGCGGGTGCGCGATCTGCGGGCTCGCACCGACCGCGGCGTCCACGACGGCTCGTACACGGTCGAGGTCCCCGCCCATGGCACGGCCTTCCTGAAGCTGGACGGCAAGGACACCGCGCCGGGCACACGTCTGGGTGTGCGCTCGCCCGCCGATCCGGCCGTCGTCGGCGACGACGTGTTCTCAACCACCGCCTCCGGAACGGTGGTTGAGAACAAGACCTCGCTGGGCCGTCCCGGCGAAGGTCGTGTCACGGGCAAGCCAGTGGCTCGCGCCGACGGCAAGGGAGGTACCGAGGTGTACGTGCGCGCCACCGACGGCCACCTGTACCGCAGGCAGCTCACCGACGGCCGGGCCGCCGGCGACTGGCGGCGTGTCACGGGCCCGGCCGTCTCCTCCGCTCCCGCGACGGCCGGAACCGGCACGGCCCCCGACACCCTCGCCGTGCGCGGCGAGGACGGCGGCCTCCTCGTCCGCTCGGCCGCGGGTGACTGGCAGCGCCTCGGCAGCCCCGACGGTCTCGGCCTGTACGACGACCCGGCGGCCGTGACCGATACCGACGGGCGCGTGCATGTCGCGGTGCGCGCCACCGACAGCTCCGTGTGGACCCGGGTCCGCGCCACCGACGGCACCTGGTCGCCATGGGCATCGCTCGGCGGCGCCACCAGCGCCTCGCCCGCCCTCGCCCTCGACGGCGACACCGTGCGACTGGTGGCCCGCGCCGGCGACTACACCGTGTGGCAGCGCTCGCTCGCCGCGGGCCGGGGCGACGACGCGTGGAGCGGCTGGTCCAAGCGCACCGAGTTCGCCAGCGGGGCCCTCGCGGGCACGCCCTCCCTCACCGGCACGCCGCTGACCGCCACGTTCCGGGGTGTCGACGGGCAGCTGTGGCAGGCCCCGCTGCCCGCATCCGACTGACCTACAGGCCTTCTCGCCCACCCGCACACCGCCCGGGACCGCCACCGCACGGTCCGGTCCCGGGCCTTCCAGGAGTCACCATGTCCCCCTTGTCCACCGGTAGTTCGCGTCCCAGCAGACGGCGCCTGCTCACCGGCGTCGGAGCCCTCGGCGCCGGCGCCGCCCTGAGCGGCTGCGTCACGTCCGTGCGCTCCAACGTCTCCTCCGGCGGCGACGTCACCCTGCAGTCCAACCTCTCGGCACCGCAGGCGAAGTCCGCGCTGCAGAAGGTCGTCGACTCCTTCAATCAGCGCGGCGGCGCCTCGGCCTCGCTGAACACCGTCGCCTCGGAGACCTTCCGCACTCAACTGCCCACCTACCTGACGTCGGCCAACCCGCCCGATCTGTACACCTGGTACCCGGGTTCGGTGGCCGACGCGTACGCGCGCCGCGACCTCCTGCTCAACCTCGACGACGTGTGGCAGAGCCCGGACCTGTCCCGCTACAGCAAGGCGCTCAAGAGCTTGTGCACGTCGCGCGCGGGCCACAAGGTGTTCGTGCCCACGAGCTACTACTGGTGGGGCTTCTTCTACCGGAAGTCCAACTTCAGGAAGTGGGGCGTGGACGAGCCGCGCACCTGGGACGACTTCCTCGGGCTGTGCGAGACCCTGCAGCGCAAGAAGGTCACCCCCATCGGGCTGGGCGCGGGCAGCGGCACCGCATGGGTCGCGTCCTCCTGGTTCGACTACCTCAACATCCGCATCAACGGCGCCCAGTACCACCGCGACCTGCTCGCCGGCCGGCACCGGTTCGACGACACGGAGGTGCGGCGCGTCTTCGACCGCTGGGACGAGGCACGCCCCTTCATCGACAAGCGCGGCACCGCCCTCGCCTTCCAGGACGCCACCACCGAACTGCTCCAGGGACGCACGGGAATGATGCTCATCGGCACGTTCTTCGCAGACTCGGTACCCAAGGACCAACTCGACGACATCGACTTCTTCCGGTTCCCGGAGATCGACCCGAAGGTGCCGATGGCCGAAGAGGCGCCCACCGACGGCTACTTCGCGAGCGCCCGCACCCCGCGCGACCACCAGACCAAGGAGTTCCTGCGCTACCTCGCCACCGCCGAGGCGCAGGAGACCTACCTCAAGGGCTCCTCCGGCACCGCGCTGCCGACGCATCCCGACGCCAAGGACAGCGGGACCGCCCTCGTGAAGAAGGGCCGCGAACTCGTCGAGTCGGCCGCCGAGGTCACCCAGTTCTTCAACCGTGACTCCAGCGACGAACTCTCCCCCACCGCCGACACCGCCCTCATCCGCTATCTGTCCGAGCCGGACCGCATCGCGTCGACCCTGACCACGTGGCAGCGGGACGCCGAGAAGATCTGGGGGAAGTGACATGGCCCTCCTCGACACCGACGCCCGCCCCGCCGCGGGCACGCGCAAGACGTCGTCCGCCCGCCGCCCGCGCCGCGGCGCCGCCACCCGCGTACCGCCCCTCGTCGTCGCCTTCGTCCTCGTGCCCCTGCTCGCCGAGGGCTTCTGGGTGTTCTGGCCCGCCCTCCAGGGCTTCTATCTCGCGATCACCGACTGGGACGGCATCTCCGCCGCGCACCTGATCGGCCTCGGCAACTTCCGCGAGATGGCGCACGACACGGTCTTCTGGCACGCCCTCGCCAACACGGCGAAGTGGCTGGTCCTGTTCGGCGGTCTGTCCGCGGTGCTCGGGCTCGGCGCCGCGCTGCTGCTCCAGCAGGAACGCCGCGGCGTCGGCTTCTACCGCGCCGCGCTCTTCCTGCCCGTCGTCTTCTCGCTCGTCGCCACCGCCCTCGTCTGGCAGGCGATGTACCAGCCGGACGGACTCATCAACCAGGTCCTGGAAGGCGTCGGCCTCGACAACCTCACCCGCTCCTGGCTCGCCGACCGCGACACCGCCCTGTACGCGGTCCTGCTGCCCGCGCTGTGGCGGCAGATCGGGTACGTGATGGTCCTCTACCTGGCCGGGCTCAAGGGCATCGACCCGATGCTGTACGAAGCCGCCAAGGTCGACGGCGCCAGTCGCCTCCAGCAGTTCCGGCACGTCACGCTCCCCCAGCTCAAGAGCGTCAACGCGGTCGTCCTCTCGGTCATCATCATCGACTCGCTGCGCTCCTTCGACGTGGTCTGGTCGCTGACCCGCGGCGGCCCGTACCACTCCTCCGAACTCCTGAGCACCTACATGTACTCGACGGCGTTCCAGTCGCTGCGCCTCGGCTACGGCTCCGCGCTCGCCGTCGTCATCTTCCTGCTGGCCTTCGGCGTCATCGCCTCCTATCTCGTCCGCGCCTTCCGGGAGGCCGACTGATGAACAGCCCTACCTTGCTGCGCCGCCGCGCCGCCACCGCCGGGTTCCACCTCGGCGCGGGAGCCCTCGCCGTGCTCTGGCTCGTCCCGATCGTCCTCGTCGTGATCACCGCGACCCGCACCTTCGACGACATCGCCGCGAACGGCCTCGGCTCGGCACCGCACTCCTTCAGCCTCGACGGTTTCCGTCAGGCCTGGACCGAGGGCGGCCAGAAGCAGGCCCTGATCAACAGCCTGCTGGTCACCATCCCCAGCGTCCTGATCTCCCTGCTGCTCGCGTCGATGGCCGCGTTCGCACTCAGCCGCTACGCCCTGCCGGGCCGGCGCACCCTGCTGCTCGTCATGCTGGCGGGCAATCTGCTGCCCCCGCAGATCCTGCTCATCCCCGTCTCCAAGATGAGCGAACTCGTCGGCATCTACGACTCGTTGTGGGCACTCATCGGCGTGCAGGTCGGCTTCGGCATCGGCTTCTACGTCTTCGTTCTGCACGGCTTCATGCGGTCGATCCCACCGGAGGTGCAGCAGGCCGCGGTGATCGACGGGGCCGGGCCGGCGACGATCTACTGGCGGATCGTGCTGCCGCTGGCCCGCCCCGCGCTCGCCGCGCTCAGCGCCCTGTCCTTCACCTGGATCTTCAACGACCTGCTGTGGGCGATCAGCGTGCTCCGCACGGAGACGCACATGCCGATCACGGCGTCGCTGATCAATCTGCAGGGCCAGTACGTCTCGCAGTGGAACGTGATCGCGGCGGGCTCCGTCATCGCCGCGGCCCCGACCGTCCTCGTCTTCCTCCGCTTCCAGCGCCACTTCGTGGCCGGCCTCAATCTTGGAGCAGTCAAGTGAGCACCACCGACCGCCCGTCGGACCGCTGGGTCCTGCGCACGGCCACCACCGTCTACGCCGTCACGCTGGGCGGGGACGGCGAGGGCGACGGTCCCGGCGCGGGGATATGGCCCGAGCTGGCGGTATGGGGGCCGACGGGCGCGGAGGACGGCCCGGCCCCGCTGGAATGGTCGCGCCGCACGCACTTCGTCACGCCCGCCGACCTGGCGCCGGCCGAGTACATCCCGCACGGTCTTCGGCCGTTCAACGGCGCCGACCTGATCGCGAGCCGCCCCGGGCACGAACGCGGTGTGTGGTGGCGCTTCTCCGAGGCGCACCAGGAGGACGACACCGCCCTCGACCTCACCTTCGACGACGACGTCCTCGGCCTGCGCGTGACCGTCCGCTACGCCACGGTCGCCGGCACCGACGTGATCCGCCGCTGGTCCGAACTGACCTGCACCGGCGACGAGCCGCTGCGCCTGGAGCGGATCGACTCGGCCGCGGTCAACGTACCCGTGTCGGCACAGGGCGCCCGCGTGACGTACCTGACCGGCCAGTGGTCGCAGGAGTTCAGCTTCACGCAGACCCAACTGACACGCGGCACACTGGGATTCGGCAGCACCCAGGGCGTGCCGGGCCACGCCTACGCGCCGTGGCTCGCCGTCCAGGACGCGGCGCACCCGGACCGCGGCGCCGACTCCCCCACGTACGGCATCGCCCTCGAATGGGCGGGCAACTGGCACATGGCCGTCGACGCGGAGCCCGGTGGCGCGGTGCGGGTGCGCGCGGGCCGGGTCCCGCACGAGGGTGCCGTGCTGCTCACCCCCGGCAAGACACTGGTGACGCCCAAGCTGGCCTGCGCGTTCAGCCCGGAAGGTCTCGACGGCCTGTCCCGCGTCTGGCACCGCTACGAGCGCCACCTGGCGGGCGACCGGCTCACCCGTCGCCGTCCCGTCCTCTACAACTCGTGGGAGGCGACCGAGTTCGACGTACGGGCCGACCAGCAGCTCGCGCTCGCCCGCCGGGCCGCGGAGCTGGGCGCGGAGCTGTTCGTGGTCGACGACGGCTGGTTCACCGGTCGACACGACGACACCGGCGGCCTGGGCGACTGGGACCCCGATCCCGCACTGTTCCCCCAGGGCTTCGACCATTTCATCGACGACATCCGCGCCCTCGGCCTCGACTTCGGCCTGTGGGTGGAGCCCGAGGCCGTCAGCCCGGCATCGAAGCTCTACGCCGAACACCCGGACTGGGTCTACCAGTTGCCGCATCGCACGGGCCGCCGTGTCCGCAACCAGCTCCTCCTGGACCTCGGCCGCGAGGACGTCCAGGACTTCGTCCTCGCCACCCTCGACCGACTCCTTGGGCGCTACGACATCTCGTACCTGAAGTGGGACATGAACCGCCCGCCCACCGAACGCGGCCGCCCGGGGCCGAAGCCGGCGCAGCAACTCGACCTCGACGGCGCGCACGTGGCGGGCTACCTGCGCGTCCTGGACCATCTGCGCGCCCGCCACCCGCACGTCACCGTCGAGGGTTGCGCGGGCGGTGGAGGCCGGATCGACCACACCACGCTCGCCCGCACCGACGTGGTGTGGCCGAGCGACAACACCGCCCCGCTGGACCGGCTCCGCATCCAGTACGGCTACCTCCACGCACACGCGCCGCACACCATGAGCTCCTGGGTCACCGACGCACAGGGGCTGTTCGACCCGCGGCCGCGCTCCCTCGCGTTCCGTTTCGTCAGCGCGATGACGGGCGTCCTCGGCATCGGTGCCGACCTCGGCACGTGGAGCGAGGAACAACGGGCGTCGGCCGCACGGTGGATCGCTCGCTACAAGGACATCCGGGACGTCGTCCACCACGGCGACACATACATCCTGGGCTCGCCGGACGAGCCGACATTCGGCGTCGAGTCCGTCGCGCCCGACGGGGCCCGCGTCGTGGTCGCCGCCCTGAGCACGGGCCGGCTCGACGGATCACCGCTGGTCCCGGGCCGCCCCGATCGCCTGCGCCTCAAGGGAGTCGACGCCGGGGCCCGGTACCGGGACGAGACCGGCGGCAAGGAGTACGGCGGCGCGTACCTGCGCCACATGGGCCTGCCGTTTTGCTGGAGCGCCGAGCACGACGCCGAACTCACGGTGCTGCGCCGCCTGTGACGCACGTCGAAACGGCGGGCCTCCGGCCGGATCCGAGGGGCGCGTTGATTCCGCTCAGGCTGTCCGGGTGGTCAGGTAACACGCGTCCAACTCGCCGTCACAACCACCAGGTTGGAAGCGGCTCCTGTACGCGATCCTCCGTGATCGACGCCCCTGGCAGGTAAGGCCACCTCCGGGGAAGGCCGTGCGGCGGACCTCCCCGGTGCACTCGTCCACGGGATGGTTGACAGTTGCCCCTACCGCCCAACCACAAGTTCCAACGAAGCGAATGCATCTACTACGAACTCCGGTAACACACTCGGTAGTTGCTCGCCTCACGAAGTCTCATGCCGGCACCATTGTCCCCGGCCAGTCGATATCGGCACAGCTGACCGAACTGCTAGATGGTCGTCCATCCGCCGTCGCTGGGAAGGATGACGCCGTTGATGTTCGGGGCGTCGTCGGAGAGCAGCCACAGCAGTGGGTGGACGATCACCTCGGGGGTGACCGAGGGCGTTCCGGCGGCGATCGACGGCGCGGTCAGCTCTTGGGCATAGGCGGACCGGAAGGCGGTGTCCATTCCCGTGTCGACGCCGCCGGGGGCGACGGCGTTGGCACGGATGCCGCGTCGGCCGTAGTAGAAGGCGACGGACTTGACGTAGCCGTTGAGTGCGTGCTTGGAGGTGGTGTAGGCAGCGCCGGAGAGGGAGGAGCGGAAGCTCGCCTCGGAGGAGACGTACACCAGAGCACCCGTACCGCGCTCCAGCATCTGCGGCAGGACGGCGCGGGTCAGGCGCATGGGTACGGTGACGTTGAGATCGAATACACGCTCCCAGGTCCTGTCGTCCATCTCGGCGGCGGGCAGCCAGCCGTCCGTGATTCCGGCAATGTTGGCCAGGGCGTCGACACGGCCCTCGCCGGCGGCCACCACCTCGTCGACGACGGACTGCTGGGTGAGATCGCCGGGGACGGCGACGACAGAGCCCTTGCCCTGCGCGTCGCGGGCCAGGGACTCCAGACTTTCGGCCGAGATGTCGGCGGCGATGACCCGCGCTCCCTCCGCGACGAGCTGAAGCGCGGTGGCGCGGCCGATACCGGCTCCGGCGCCGGTGACGACAACGGTACGGTCGGCGAACCGGGATATGGCGTCTTGCATGGTGATGTCTCCTCTGCGCAGGTGCTCCCACAGCCGCCGGTCGGCGGCTTTGAGAGCGATGGGATGTCAGACGGCTGCCGGCTGGAAACGGCCGGTGGTGATGGCGGCGATGGCGCCACCGTCCACGGTCAGGTCGGTACCGGTGACGAAGCCGGCGCTCCGCCCGAGCAGGAACTCCGCTGCCGCGGCGATCTCCTCGGCAGCCCCGGGACGCTTGATCGCGGATGCCTCGATGAGACCGCGTACCAGAACCTGGTCACCGCCGACGAGCTCCGCCCGTCCCATAGGAGTGGAGATGACCCCCGGGCTGATCGAGTTCAGTCGAGCGCCACGGTCGCCCCATGTGCCCGCCGCGACCGCTCGAACACGCAGCTGGGCGGCGTGCTTGGCGAACTGGTATGCGATGCTCCCGTCGGCGTAGCGCTCCGGGCTCAGCAGCGGGTGGGCGGCGAGGTCCTCGGGGGACAGCGTGCACAGCGCGTGGATGTCCTCGGGGGACAGCGGGCCCGGGTAGAAGTGTCCGGCGTTGCTGGCGATGACGACACCCGCGCCGCCGGGTGCGATCACCGTCGCGAACTCGTCCAGCACGAGCGCGGGGCCGAGGACGTCCACCCCCAGGATTGCCGGTACGGATCCCTGCGCCGGGGAGACACCGGCGGTGTGGACGAGGCGGGTGACGCTGCCGAGCTCCGCCGCGGCGCGTGCGAGCTCCGCCACCGCCGCGCGTGAGGTGACGTCCACGCTTCGAGTGGTCACCTCGAACCCGTCGTCGCGCATCTGCTCGGCGACCGGCTCCAGCGCCTCTTCCCGGTAGTCGGCGATCAGCAGATGGTGCCCGGCACCGATCCGGCGAGCGATGGCGCGTCCCATCCCTCCGGTTCCAATGACAACACTGACTTCGGCGTTCATGTACGGCTCCTGAAGTGCCTGGGTTGCGGACGGTCGATAATTCGATTCGAGTCGTCTCGTTTTGAAACGTATACCTGCTCCACCTGGGCCGCAAGGGCCTTGTGACAAGGGGTGCGCCAGCCGCCGCCCTATACTCGAGCGATGAGCGATCATGGCCACCGCACCGCGGCGAACACGGGAACGCCCACCGCTCCGGGGCGGAAACGCAGCGAGGCTTCGCGGCTCGCGATCTTCGCCGCGACCCGCACCCTCATCGAGGAACACGGCTACGAAAAGTTGACGATCGCGGGGATAGCGGCTCGCGCGGGCGTGGGCAAAGACACCATTTATCGCTGGTGGCCCTCGAAGAGCATGGTCGTGGTGGACGCCGTCCTCTCCGAGTCCCACCCCTTCCACACAGCGCCTCCAGCCCGCACCGGATCCGTGCACCGGGACGTCCAGAACTGGGTGCACACGCTCGCGCGGGACTACGTGGAGCCCGCCGGGGCCAGCCGGGTCAGGGCGCTGACCGCCGCGGCCAGCGAAGACCCCGCCACAGCGGAACTGCTCTACGCGCGCTACACCCAGACCCAGAGGACCGTCCTCATCGACCGCCTACAGGAGGCAGCCGATGCCGGGGAGCTGCGGCCCGACGCAGACTTCGCAGCGGTCGCGGACGCGGTACTCGGCTCGCTGTTCTACTGGGTCACCACCCGCCGCACCGACCTTCACATCAAGTCGGCGGACTCGCTCGTGGACATCCTTCTGCGCGGCCTGCGGCCCTGAACCCGCCTGCCAGGCGCACCTGAGCAGGGTCTTCCGGCAGCAGCGAACGCGGCCGTTGGCCAGCCGATCGCCATCGGCGCCACCGAGGGCACATGCCGACATCTGACGGGCGATCGTCTCGACAACACCGGCGCCGGATCACAGCATTCCCTTGAGGGGAACTGCACCCCCCGACTCCCTGCCAGGGCACTTGACGACCCATCTGCCGTTACTGGCAGATCTGCCGGAGCCCTACCCTCCCGTCATTGGGACAGCTCTGTGAGCGCCCGGCGGGAGGTGCGCACGCCCGTCATCATGATCGCCATCGATCCGGCCGTGCAGCACGCCAACGCCCAGAACACCGCGCGCGGCCCGGCCGTTGATCAGACACCCTCTCCAATGGGAGGAACCCCCGCCCACCGGACAAGGGTTCCGTCTCCCACCGCGCTCTCAGTCAGCGAGAGCGCTGGCCCCGGCGATCCGCCGGCGGAATGCCGACGTCACGACTTCCAGCAGGACGACCGCCCCACCGTCCACCTCAGCGATCGCCTTCTGCAGCGTCGGACCGACGTCACTCGGATCGGAGACCCGGTATGCCTTCGCGCCGAGCGCTGTGCCGATCTCTGTGTACTGACCGCCAAGCTTCTTGAGGCCGAACCGCTCATCGGCGACGGGCTGGTGCTCGCCGTAGCCGGTCATCTCGTTGTTGTTCGTCAGCACGATCAGCACCGGGATCTCGTTGCGCACGGCGGTCTCGATCTCCAGGCCGCACTGGCCGAACGCCGCGTCGCCGAGGTAGCAGACCGAGAGCTTGTCCGGCGCCGCCACCTTGGCGCCGAGCGCCAGACCGAGTGACGAGCCCAGCGGTGTGCTGTTCCCCCACCCGAGGTACCCGCGCGGCTGGGTCGCCTTGTAGTGCGGCGCGAGATGGTCCCGCGGATATCCGGAGTCGTGAGTGATGATCGTACGGTCGGGATCCAGCGACGTGATCATCTCGTGCACCAGGCGCAGCGGGTTGATCGGGACCTCATCCGCCTCGAAGTACGGCGCCCACTCGGCAGCGACCTTGGTGCCGTGATCCGCGACCGCCCGACGGAAGTCGGTCTTCGCGCTCGCCGGCCTACGCGACCGGAGCTGGCGCCGGAGTTCTTCGGTGACCTGGCTGAGTACCAGCTTGGCGTCCCCCACGAGCCCACAGGCGATCGGGTACTGCAGCGACAGATCGTCCGGGTCGTTGGTCGCCTGCACGATCGTCTTGCCTGCCGGGATGCGGAACGAGCCGAGGGTGTGGAGCAGACTCGCGCCGACGCTGAAGATGAGGTCGGCGTTGGGGACGAACTCGGCGATGCCCGGGCTGATGCCCGTGCCGCCACTGCCGATGGAGAGCGGGTGATCCTCCGGGAAGGCGCTCTTGGCGATATAGGTCGTCGCGACCGGAACGTTGATCGTCTCGGCGAACTCGACGAGTTCGGCCGTGGCTTCGGCCCAGAGCACACCCTGGCCGACACGGATCACCGGTCGTTCGGCGTCCAGCAGCAGGGCGACCGCCCGTTCCACGTCCGCCGGATCGGCGGCACTGCGGAATCGGCGGGGCGGATCGTACTCGAGGAGAGAGTCGTCGATCTCCTCCTCGGCGACGTCAAGCGGCAGTTCGAGCAGCACCGGCCCGGGTCGACCTGACCGCATGAGCTGGAACGCGCGCCGGAGCTGTGCCGGAATCGTCTGTGCGCTTTCGAACCGGGCCGACCACTTCGTGATCGAGCGGAACGAATCGACGGCGTCGAAGGTCGTACGCAGCCCGAGCTCGCTGAGCGGGTTGCCGTTGGGCAGGTACAACAGCGGCACGGAGTCGCTGTAGGCCTGGGCGATGCTCCCGAAGGAGTGCTCGGCCCCAGGGCCGTGCTGGGTCATGGCGACACCAATGTGTCGGCCATTACTGGTCCGGCTGTAGGCGTCGGCCATGTTGATGACGCTGCGCTCCTCGCGCCCGACGATCGGCCGGATCCCGACGGCCGCCGCAGTGTCGATCATCTTGTTGGCCGGGAAGCAGAACACGTTCTCCACGCCTTCCCGGCGCAGCACCTCGGCAACTGCCTCGCTCCCGCGCATCGCGTTTCCTTTCCCTGCCGTTCTGCACGGCTCCTTGTAGACTGCAGTTCTTCGTACGCAATTTTGCATACATTAGTGGCGACCGCAAGAGTCTGAGCTCTGATCCGGACGTCGACCGCGACGCGGGTGGTGGCTGTCCAGTTCGTCTCACCGGCGACTCAAAGAGGGAGGCTTACGCGGCCGGAGCCGCCGCGGCTCACGCCGCCTACTCCCTCAGTAGTGCTCACCGACCTGGTTCACGAGCTCCCTCCCCTCGCGCAGGCGCAGAATCTGTTCGCGCACGAGCCGGTAGGCACGCTCCTCCCAGCCACGGATCGTGCCGACGTGCGGAGTGATGAGTACATTCGGCGCGTCCCACAGCGGATGGCCGACGGGAAGCGGCTCCGGGTCGGTGACGTCCAGGAACGCCCGGATCCGCCCGCAAAGCACTTCGGCGACAATCGCCTCGGTGTCGACCACCCCGCCGCGTGAAACGTTCACCAGAAGCGCGTCGTCGTGGAGCGCTGCGAGGAACTCGGCGTCGACCAGGTGGTGCGTGTCCTCGGTGTGCGGCACCGCGAGTGCGACCACGTCCTGAGAAGGCAGCAGCTGCTGCAGCTCCGCGATGCCGGACACGCCAGGTCGTGCGCGCCGGGCGACGAGCGTGACATCGGCTCCGAACACGCGGACCGCGGTGGCGATACGCGTACCGATGTCGCCCGCGCCGATGACCGCCACACGCCGGCCGTCCAGCCCCTCGGTGAATCCGTGCTCCCAGCGATGGGCCCGCTGCGCCATGGCGAACGGGACGATGCCCCGCAACATTGCGATCATCCCGCCGACCGCGAGCTCCGCGGTCGATCCCCCGTGTACGCCCCTCCCGTTGCACAGGACGACGCCGTCGGGCACCACGGAGAGCCACGGTTCGACCCCCGCCGAAACCAGTTGCACGGCCCTGAGTCGCGGAAGGGACTCCAGCATTTCGCGGCTCGGTCGCGTGTTGAAGCGGCCGGCGAAGAATTCGATCTCGTGACCATGGACCGGAATCTCACCGACGCCGTCCCACACGAGCACCCGGACATCGCCCGGCAACACACCCAGCGCGATACGTGCGGCTTCATCGGGAACGCTCACCGTCAACATCGGACCGCCCATGGCAACTACCTTTCCGTTTCTGGCATGAGCCCCTGATCCACCCGCGGTGACGTGTCCGTCGCCGGTTCCACCGACACGCTGCACATACGAAAGGCGCTGATCACGAGACACAATGCCGCCGTCATGCAGGCGCACGAATTTCCAGGCCGCCTGGCTCCCCTAGAGCCACCCGCCGTCGACGTCGAGCTGCAAACCGGTGATGTAGCCCGATGCGTCCGTCGCCAGGAACAGCGTCACGGCAGCAATCTCGTCCGGTCGGCTGATTCCCGGAATCGCCATCCGGCCGAACCACGCGACTTTGTCGAGAGCAGCGATGTCGGGGCCCGAGTTCAACGCCGCCGGGGTTGCAGCAGGTTGACGCGGATGCCGTACTCGCCCCGTTCAGTGGGGGCCGCCGCAGGCGCAGATTGGGCGTCGCCAGCTTTGCTGACCACGTACTTGATGACGCCCGGACATCGAGGCGATGGAGGAGATGACGACCACTGACCCGCCGCTGGATCGCCAAGCTTGGCCGCCAGGGCGGCGCCCACGTCATCCACTCGCATGGAACATGTGCAATTTTGCATACATAACATAGGTGGTGACTTCGCCGACCGTCAAGAAGGGGCAGCGGGAACGGCGGTGCTTCGCTGGTCGAGGGCAGGCCTCCGAGGCGCTCGACGTTCACGGCGACGGCCGTGAGGATGTGCTGCCGGGGCGCCTTGGGTTGGCCGCAGTAGCAGTAGCGGCGCACGCCATGTCTGCGAACGAACTCATTGGCGGTGCCACACCGCAAGCGCCCCAGGTGGGAGGACAGCGCCGAGCACCGCAGGGCCCGCGACGGGGTGGAACATGAGGATGCCGTTGGCGTCGAGACGGGACTGCCAGTCCCACGTGGCGTTCCAGCCGGCGTCCAGGTCGATGTTGGTGTAGCCGGAACGCCTCACGACATACACAGGCGCATCAGGGCTGTGCCCTACACCCCCGGCAGCCGGTAGCGCTGCTGGGCGTTATGTCCGAAGACCTGCTCGCTCTCCGCGGCACTCAGGCCGCCGAGGGTGTCGGCGAGCGCGTCTGCGACATCGCCGTAACTTCCGGCCGCGAGGAGGCAGACGGGCCAGTCCGAGCCGAACATCACGCGTTGGACGGTGAAGACGCTGAGGATGTGGTCGACGAATGGCTGAAGTGTGCTTGACGTCCAGTCCTGCCAGTCGGCCTCGGTGACCATGCCGGACAACTTGACGTCGACATTGGGGTGTTCGGCCAGGCGCGCGACGGCGGACGCCCACGGGCTGTCCCAGCCGGCGGCTATGTGTGGCTTGGCGATGTGGTCGAGGACGAAGTGCAGGTCGGGAAGGGCAGCCGCGGTGGCGATGGCCGCCGGGAGCTCACGGGTGCGCACGAGCAGCTCGAAGACAAGGCCGCGGGCCGCGATCTCGCGGAGTCCGTGCCGGACGTCCGGCCGGTCGAGCCAGTGCGGGTCGTCCTCGTCGTGGACCTGATGACGGATGCCGACAAGCAACCGGCCGTATTCTGCTAGCAGTTCGTCGAGCTCATCGCCGACGTCCGGGGCGGTGAGATCGACCCAGCCCACGACGCCGTGGACGAACGGGGTCTCGCGGGCGATGTCGAGGAACATCCGGGTCTCGGGAAGGGCGGACACGGTCTGTACCAGGACCGTGCCGTCGATGCCGTGGGTCGCGAGATCCTGGGCGAGGTCATCGGGTGTGAAAGGGCGGCGCACGGGGTCCAGCGCAGCGCCCTCCATCCACGGATAGGTGAACCGATTGGGGTCCCAGAAGTGTTGGTGTGCGTCGATGCGCACGGCGTGCCGCGCGGTCATCGGGCAGTCCTCTCCAGGCCGGTGGCCAGGGGGCCCGACGGGACGGGGACGTCATCGGGCAGCAACCCACTCGCGCGCAGGTCGTGCCAGAGGGCGTCGGGTATGACCACTTCCAGCAGACCGACGTCCATGTCCAGCTCCGCGACGGACCGGGCACCGACCAGAACACTGGCGATCTGCGGATGGGCGAGGGGGAACTGCAGGGCGGCCGCCGCGAGAGGGACGTCGTACCGGTCACAGACGGCTTGAATCCGTGCTGCCTTTTCGATGACCGCGGCTGCGGCCGGGACATAGTCGTACCGGGCCTGCGGCGATGGATCCACGAGGATGCCGCTGTTGAACACGCCGCCGACGACGACCTTGGTGCCGTGTTCTCGGCAGGCGGGGAGGAGATCTGCCATCGCACTCTGGTCGAGCAGGGTGTAGCGGCCGGCGAGCAGGACGACGTCGAGGTCGCAGTTCTCCACCAGCCGGGTCAGCACCGGAGTGCGGTTCATTCCGGCGCCGATTGCCTTGACCGTTCCCTCGGCGCGGAGGTCCCGCAGGGCCGCGTAGGCGGTCGAGGAGGCCTGCTCGTAGTGGTCGTCGGGGTCGTGCAGGTGCAGGATGTCGACGCGGTCCAGGTCGAGCCGGTCGAGGCTCTCCGCCAGGGAGGTACGTACCCCGTCGTAGGTGAAGTCCCAGACGGGGCCGGTTGCGGGGACGTCGGTGTAGAAGGGTTGTCCATCCGCGTACTGGCTCTCGTCCCGGGGCGCGTCGGCCCGCAGCAGTCGGCCGACCTTGGAGGAGATGACGAGGTCCTCCCGCGGCGTGTCCCTCAGGGCGCTGCCGACGCGCTGTTCGGCCAGGCCGTGGCCGTAGAGCGGCGCTGTGTCGACGTAGCCGATTCCGCAGTCGCGTGCATGGCGAATCGTGTCGACGGCCTGTTCGTCGGTGACGGCTCCGAGGAAGTTGCCGAGGGACGCGGTCCCGAGTCCGATACGTGGCAGGCGCAGGCCGTGCTCGCCGATCTCGACACGCGCGGTGCCGGTCGCGGCGGTGTCGCGGGGTGTGTTCGGCACGCTGTCTCCCGACTTCAGAGGGCGGAGGTACGGACAGAATTCAGCCAGGCCCGGCCACGGCGGACAACATCGAAGTGCGGATGGCCGACTTTCGCGAAAGGAATCGACGCGGGGGTTCAGTGGTCCGGTGTCACGTCGCAGGATTGTCCCGGGAGGAGGCTCAGGGTGAGGGAGTTGTCCCGGTATCGGACCCGGACCTGTCGCGGCTCCGCGGCGCGGAGAGTGGCGCGCTGCAGTCGGCCGCCGGACCAGGTGATGTCCACGTGGATGCCGCCTCGCGCGCGCAGCCCGCGCACGTGCCCGTGCGGCCAGGCGGCCGGCAGGGCCGGAAGCAGTTCGATCTCAGCGCCGTCGGACTGCAACAGCATCTCGGCGATGCCCGCGGTGCCGCCCGCGTTGCCGTCGAAGGAGTAGATGTTCTGGGCGGCGCCCGCCACGCCACCGCGTGAGAAGGAGAGCAAGTTGGCCTCGCTCGCGTCCGCGACAAGGCTGCGGACGTGGTGGAGTGCGGTGTCGCCGTCGAGGAGCCGCGCGTAGTAGGCGATGAAGTTCGCCTCGGCCCACTCGGTCTGTTCCCAGCCGGGTGCAGCCTCGCGCCGGTCGATGGTCACGCGTGCCGCCTCGGCCAGCTCGGGTGTGGTGCGCGGTGAGATCTGACGCTCGGGATAGAGCGCCATGAGGTGGGAGGTGTGGCGGTGGCTCGGCACGGCTTCCTCGAAGTCGTGGAGCCATTCCTGCAGCTGCCCGTGGCGTCCGATCCGGAACGGGGCGAGCCGGCGGCGGGCCTCGGCGACCCGCTCGCGAAACGCGGCGTCGACGTCGAGGCGTTGGGCAGCCTCCTCGCACATCCGGAAGACCCCTTCGACGAAGACGCGGTCGGAGGTCGGTCCCATGGAGACGGAGCATTCGGCGCCGGAGGGTGCGAGGTACCAGTTCTCCGGTGAGTCGGAGGGGCCGGTGACCAGCCAGCCGTGCTCGGGCTCGGGAACGAGATAGTCGAGGAAGAATTCGGCGGCTTCCTTGAGGACGGGGTAGGCCCGTTCTCGTAGGAAGTCCGTGTCCTGCCCGTACTCCCATCGCTCCCAGTGCTGCAAGGCGATCCAGGCGCCGCCGGTCACGTTGAGGCCCCAGCCCATGCCGCGGCCGGGGGCGGTGTACCCCCAGGCGTTGGTGACGGTGTGGGCGACCCAGCCGCGAGCGCCGTAGAGCCGCGACGCCGTGTCCCGCCCGGACCGGCGCAGGTTCTCGACGAGGCGCAACAACGGCTCCTGGCATTCGGGGAGTCCGGTCGGCTCGGCCGCCCAGTAGTTCTGCTGGGTGTTCATGTCAAGGTGGAAGTCGTTCGTCCACGATGCGCTGCTGGCCAGGCCGTCGTTCCACAGTCCCTGCAGCGCGAGCGGCAGCGGTGAGTCATGGCGGGACCCGGCGACGGTGAGATAGCGCCCGTACTGGAAGTAGAGCGCGAGCAGTTCGGGGTCCTCGCCGCCGCGGGCCAGCAGATCGCGGCGTTCATCGGTGGGCAGCGCACGCAGGGCGGGCTCGGTGCGACCGAGGTCGAGAGCCGCGCGTCCCATCAGCGCGGACACGTCGGCGCCATGGGCGGCGCGCAGGTGAGGCCATCCCTGCCGGGCCGCCGCGTTCAGAGCGGCGGCCGCGTCGGTCTCCGGGGTGCCGCCTCGCCAACTGGTGCCGACGGCGACGAGGAGGGTCGCGGCGTCCGCGCCGTCGAGGCGCAGGGTGTCGTCGTCCGTGTCCTGGGTGCCGCCGTCGGACAGGAGGCGGATGCGGATGGTGAGGTCGACGCCGTCCCGGCCGTTGCTGTGCAGCGTTTCGACGGCCCGCCCCGACAGCACCAGATCGCCGTCGGTGGTGCGCCTCGTGAGCGGGAAGACGGCTTCGCCGACGCGGACTTGGAGGCTGAGGGCTCCGGGTTCGGAGGCGGTAACCCGGTAGGCCACGACGCGAGCGGGGTGCGACGCGAGCACCTCGGTGGCGTAGGTGACGTCGGAGCGGGTGAAGCTGGATCGCACGATGCCGTCGTCGAGGCTGAGGCTGCGGCGGTAGTCCTGGACGGGGCCGGTGGCGAGGTGCTCGATCCGTACCTCCGGGAGCGGCAGGTTGGTGCCGAAGGACGTCGGGTGGCCCAACAGGTGTTCCGCCGACAGTTCTTGTGCCTTGGCGTACTCACCGGCGAACAGCAGTGCGCGGATGGTGGCGAGTTGTTCACGGCCGCTCTCGCTGACGTCCGTCTCGGACGGTGAGCCGGACCAGGCGGTGGATTCCGACAGTTGGATGCGGTCGACATCCGTGCCGCCGTAGACCATGCCGCCGAGCCTGCCGTTGCCGATGGGCAGGGCCTCGAACCACCTGGTGGCCGGTGCGCTGTACCAGAGCGAGCCGGCCGGCAAGGGCGTGATGGGGTCGGAGCGGTCGGTCCCTGCGAAGGCGTTGAGGGGCATGTGCCTGGCTTTCAATGTCATGGTGCGGGCCGGTCAGATGGCGTCGAACTGCAACAGCAGCGCCTGTTGGGGCTGGAGCGTCGGCATGGGCAGGCCCAACGTGGACAAGGTGTGGCCGCTGAGCCTCAACGAACCCTCGTCGGCTGCGGTGAGCCAGCCGGGCGGGTGCTCGTTCAGCACCGGCAGGCCGATCTCGGCGCGTGTGCGGACCTTGTAGCGGCGATCCGGGGCGAGGCCGGGCACCGGGACCCGGCCCGAGGTGACCGCGGCCGACGTGCCGAGCCGCGCCCAGGCAAAGAGCGCGGATGTCCCGTCGTCGGCGACGACGCCGTGCAGCAAGGTCTGTTCGTCCGCGAGGTCGGCCCGGACGACCCGCCCGCTGTGCAGGAGCGGTCGCAGCTCCTTGTAGAGCTCGGCCCAGGCACGGATCGTGCCCAACTCGTCGCCATCGCACGTATTCAGGTTCTGCTCGATTCCCGCGTGCCCGAACAGCGCGGTGGCGAGCCGGAACGACAGCGAGGTGACGCGGCGTGTCGTGTGCGCCTCGGTGGCTCCCACGTGGGTGCCCATCAGCTCGGGTGGGAGGAGCTGACCGGTCCATCGCTGGATGTGCTGGCGTTCGACGGGGTCGTTGCAGTCGGAGGCCCAGACGCGGTCGGTGTGCTGGAGGATGCCCAGGTCGATGCGGCCGCCGCCGCTGGCGCAGGATTCGATCTCCAGACCGCGGTGCCGGGTGCGCAGGGCGTCGAGCAACCGGTAGAGCGCCTCGGTCTGGGCCCGGACACCCGCCCGGCCGCCGCCGTCGGCGCGGCTGCTCGCTTCGTGGAGTTCACGGTTGTGGTCCCACTTGATGTAGTCGATCCCGTACTGCGACACCAGGGCGTCCATCCGTTCGTACAGGAACTTCCAGGCATCCTCGTGGGCGATGTTGAGGACGTGCTGGTGCCGGATCGAGGGTCCCGCGCCGGACGGCGGGGCCAAGATCCAGTCGGGGTGTTCCTGTGCAAGCCGTGAGCTGAGATTGATCATCTCGGGTTCGAACCAGAGGCCGAACTCCATGCCGTGCGAGCGCACCCGCTCGACCAGTGGGGACAGGCCGTCCGGCCATACATCTGGGTCGACGAACCAGTCGCCGAGGCCGGTGCGGTCGTCACGGCGGCCGAGGAACCAGCCGTCGTCGAGGACGACGCGTTCCACACCGACTGAGGCCGCGCGGTCGACGAGTTCCGACAGGGTTTCGAGATCGTGGTGGAAGTAGACCGCTTCCCAGGTGTTGAGCACCAACGGCCGAGGGCTTGCCGGGTGGTGCGGCCGAGACCTGAGGGACTCGTGGAACCGGTCGGCGATCCCGTCCATGCCCCGGTCGGACCAGGCGAAGTAGAGCGTGGGGCTGTCGTACGAATCGCCGTCGCCGAGGGTGACTTCGCCCGGCAGCAGGAGTTCTCCTCCACCGATGACCGAACGGTGCACACCGGCGCCCTCCGGGAGCTGCTCGACGAAGTAGCGCTGGTTGCCGCTCCAGGCAACGTGCATGCCCCAGACCTCGCCGGAGCGGAAGCGGAATCCGCCCGTGCCCGCCATGAGCAGGTACGGGGAGTCGAGCGAGGGCCGTCCGCGCCGGCTCTCGCGCAGGTGGGTGCCGAACGGGAGGGAGTGGCGCTGCGGGCTGCGCTCACGCGACCACTTGCCCGTGAAGTCGACGATTTCCGTTGCCCGTTCGGGCAACGGCAGCAGGAAAGTGAGGGCGGTGAGGTCGAAGGCATCGACCTCGTCCGCAGTGCCGGCCAGGCGGTGGAGCCGGCCGTCGACCGCGAGGATGCCGTGTGCGTCGAGCCGGTAGCGCAGTGACAGTTCGAGGCCGAGGTCGCTGTGGAGCCGGAGAGTGAGACTCGATGCCTGCGCGTCATGCGTGTGCCCCGTGAGGCGGAAGCGCGGGTAGGGCATTCCGGTCGAGCGCAGGTGACCCTCGATGCCGGGGGTGCCCGACCAGGCGTCCGCCTCGGTGGGCAGCACCGTCAACAGGCGGGGCGTGTCGGTGGAGTTGTGGGTGACACTGGGTGTGGCCGTGGCACGGATGGTGTCGAGCTCGGCGGTGGAGAGTTCGCCGAGGTCGGCACCCCAGTGCAGGACGCGCGGCAGCGGGGCACCGAGCTCGACGACGAAGCTGGTGGAGCCGCCCCGCAGCTGGATCACGGGTGCGGAGTGGTCGAGGTCGGACACGGTTCCTCACGTGGGTCGTGGAGTGGTGCCGGCCGGTCGGGAGCGATGCCCGCCGACCGGCCGTGTGCGGGGCGGTGCGGGAGTCAGTCCGCGATGATCGACTTCGTCTGCTTCTGCAGCGCCGGCCAGAACTTCGCAGTCTTCTGATGCATGAAGAACGCCTCGAACTGCGGCCTGATCTCTGCCTCCATCTTGGAGCCGTTACTGTAGGCCGGAGCCGGGAAGAGCTCCCCCTTCGTCTGGTACGTGCCGAAGACGGACAGGTCGAGACCGTTCTTCGCGGAGGCCGCGACGAGGGCGTCCATTGAGGTCTTGATGGAGGGGAAGAACGAGCCGTTGACGACGGCCGCCTTCGACTGACACCGCGCGGAGCCCATGTAGGAGACCCACTTCCAGGTCTGCTCGGGCTTGTCGGTGCCGGCCCAGATGTTGTTTCCGTTCATGTTGCTGAGAACGGAGCGCTTGCCATCGGGCGAGGACACCACGGGGGTCGTGCCTACCTTAACGCCGGACAGCTTGGCCAGGGCGGGCGCGTCCCAGGAACCCCCGGCGACCATCGCCACCGAACCCGAGCCGATCTGGTCCGCGGTGCCGGTGGTGAACTGGCCGAGCTTGGGCGCGTAGCCGTCGTCCGACAGCCCCCGTATGAAGTCCATCGTGTCGATGAACCGCTGGTCCTTGTAGTTGAACTGGCTGGGCCAGTTGGGCTTGTCGGTGAGCTTGAAGCCCGTGCTGGAGGCAAAAGGCCCCCAGGTCGTCTGGCCGAGGTTGTCGTCCGAGGCCATCGTGCCGATGCCGTAGACCTTGACCTTCTTCTTGTCGAAGCCAGGTTCGTCCCCGCGCACGCCGTTCTTGTCGACGGTGAGGTGCTTGACCACCTTCAGGAAGGTGCCGCCGTCCTTGGTGTTCCAGGTGAGGTTCTGGAGATCCTTCTCCTTCAGCCCTGCCTTCTTGGCCATGTCCCGGTTGAAGTAGAGGGCGCTGGCCGCCCAGTCCAGCGGTAGCGCGTACTGCTTTCCGTCGGTGTACTTCCACAGGTCGACGCCGTCGGCGAAGGCACCGAGGTCGTAGTGGGTCTTCTTGATGAGGTCGTCCAGGGGGAGGATCTGCCCCTGGCTCGCATAGGACTGGAAGTAGGTCACGCTGTTCTGGAAGGCGTCGGGGGCGTCCTTGGCGACGAAGCCGGCGGTGAGCTTCGTGAAGTAGTCGTTCACGTTGTAATTCGTGATCTTTACTTTGATGCCGGGGTTGGCCTTCTCGAAACCAGGTATGCACTTGCTGTAGGCGGCGGCCTGGTCGGGGGACCAGGTCCACCAGTCGACCGTGGTACCCGCGCCCTCGGCGCTGCCGCCCCCGCCGCAGGCGGTGAGGGTGAGCAGGGCGGCGACGCCGGCAGCGGTGGCAGCGAACTTCCTGGTTCTCATGGATTGCCTCAAGTGGGTGTTGGGCGGGGTCACTTGATCCCGCTGAAGCCGATGGAGTTGACGATCCGCTTACCGAAGGCGACGAAGAGCAGCAGCATGGGAATCGCCGCGACCAGCGTCGCGGCCATCAGGCCGGAGAAGTCGGGCTGTGTCGTCGGGGACGCCTGCTGGAACACGCCGAGCGCCAGTGTGAGCGGCCTGACCTGCTCGTTGTTGGCGACGAGCAGGGGCCAGAAGTAGTCGTTCCAGGCCCCGATGAAGGTGAGGATGGCCAGCGTGGTGAGCGGCCCCGACGTCATCGGGAAGGTGATGCGGAACATGATTCGCAGAGGGCCGGCGCCGTCGATGACCGCGGCCTCTTCCACTTCCCCGCTCAGCCCGAGCATGAACTGGCGGAGGAAGAAGATGTTGAAGGCGGAGAACAGAGCGCCCGGCAGGACGAGTCCGGCGAAGGTGTTGATCAGACCGAGGTCGTTGATCAGCACGAAGTTGGGCAGCAGCATCAGAATGCCGGGCACCATCAAGCCGGAGAGCAGGATGGAGAAGACGACGTTGCGTCCTCGCCATTGCAGCCGCGCGAAGGCGTAGGCGGCGAAGGCGGAGAAGGTGACCACACAGACGGTGAGCAGGCCCGCGTAGATCACCGAGTTGCGCAGGAAGAGCGGGATGTCGAGGGAGGCGCCCGAGCCGCCCTGGGCTATTGCCGCGGCCTGATCGGTCATGCCGAAGACGCGCTCGAAGGCGTTGAGCGAGAAGCCGGTCGGCAGCAGGGAGGACGGGTCGCTGCTCAGCGCGTGGTTGTCCGACAGTGCGGTCCGCAGGATCCAGTAGAACGGAAAGATGGTCACCAGCAGGAATCCGGTGATGTAGATCCAGGCGACGGCCCGGCCCACCGGTGGACGCCGCCGGCGTCTGGACGCTACGTGATCCTTTGACACCTGGACTTCTGGAGCGATGACGGCTGTGGCGGTCATGACCGGCCTCACTTCGTGTCGGATTCGTCGGCGCGCAGCAGGCGCATCTGGAGGAAGGTGATGGTGATGAGCATCGCGAAGAGGGCGAGCGACATCGTGGCTGCGTAGCCGAAGTCGAACTGGCCGAAGGCCTTGTCGTAGATGTACATCTGCAACACATTCGTCGCGTCGGCCGGGCCGCCCTTGGTGGTGACCGCGACGATGTCGAACACCTGGAACGAGCTGATGACGCTGAGGACGACGACCATCGCCATGATCGGCCGCAGCAGCGGCAGGGTCAGTCGCCAGAACATCTGGATCTCGCTCGCGCCGTCCAGGCGGCCCGCCTCGTAGACGTCGGGCGAGATGGTCTGCAGGCCCGCGACGATCAGTACGGTGCTGTAGCCCATGGACTTCCACACGCTGATCAGGGCCACCGAGGGGATGGCCCACGTCTGTGAGCCGAGGAACTCGATCGGCGAGCCCGTGATCTTCTCGATCAGCACGTTGACGATCCCGAGCTGTGGGTCGAGCATCCACTGCCACACCAGCCCCGCGACCACTCCGGAGATGAGGAACGGCAGGATCACCAGGCCCCGGATCACCGTCGACCTGGTCAGACGGTGCAGTACGACGGCGGTGATCAGCGAGACCGTGAGGCCGATCCCGACGGAGAGGGCGACGAAGTACAGGGTCACACGCAGGGAGTGCCAGAACTTCTCGTCACCGATCAGCGTCCTGATGTTGTCAAGGCCGGTCCAGACCGGCGGAGTCAGGATCTTGAAGTCCGTGAAGCTGAGGTAGACGCCCCGAAGCGTCGGATAGACGGCGAACACCGCGAAGCCCAGCACGGCCGGTGCGATCAGCAGCAGCGCGAGCCGCCAGTCGTTGCGATGCGCCGGGTTGCGCAACTGGCCCTTGCGGAGGGCATGTTCACGCCTCCCCGGCCGGGTCCTCAGCATCGTTGCCATGAAGTCTCCCTTGAGCAGCCGCACTTCGGCAGCGCACTGGCAGCTCGCCAGCGTGAGGCGACCATAGGTTCAATACATTCCGTTGTCCAGTAATCATTCGAGTCCATGCTGGGCAGATACGATTGCCTTTCATGGCAACGGAAACCAAGATGGCGGGCAACAGGGCGTTGCCGCAGCGGACACCGGGGAGAGACATGAGCGATGTGCCAGCAGATCGCGAACGCGGCTCGATGGACGGCGCCCCTCTCGCGTCGGCCCTGGAGTGGGGCAGGCTGCCCACAGCGCCTGCTGTGACGACGGTCCTGACGGAGATCCTGAAGCGCGGCCCGATTCCTCGGATCGAGGTCGCCCAGCGGACCGGGCTGTCCCAGACCGCAGTCACGAAGGCGGTCGCCCGCCTCACCGAACAGGGCCTCATCTCCGCCCACGACCACCGCCGTTCATCGGCGCCCGGCCGCCCCGTACAGCCGCTCAGCGTGCAGGCGCAAGCGGCACTGGCGATCGGGATCACGGTGCGCGTCGACGAGATCTTCGGCGTCGCCACCACCCTCCGTGCCGAGGTGCTGCAGTCGATCCACCGTCCGCTCGCCAGCACGGTGCCGGCGGCCGTCGCCGACAGCGTCGCCTCCGTGATCGACGCGCTGCTCGCCGATCTCGGCCCGGACGCCGAGCGAGTCCTCGGTGCCGGGGTGGCGGTGTCCGGCGAGGTCGACAGTGCCTCGGGGATCGTGCGCACGTCACCACGGCTCAACTGGCGGGACGTGCCGCTGCGCGAACTGGTCCACGAACGCCAGGGTCTGCCGGTGTACGTCGACAACGACGTCCGGGCGCTGTCGATCGCAGAGGAGTGGTTCGGCATCGGCGTCGACGTGAACTCGTTCGCCATCCTGACCATCGGCGCCGGCATCGGCTGCGGTCTGTATGTCAACGGAGACGTCGTCGCGGGTGATCACGGGGTGGCCGGCGAGATCGGACACCTGCCGCTCGGCCCAAGTGACCTGCTGTGCACGTGCGGACGGCACGGCTGCGTCGAGACGGTCGCCTCGTCGAGTGCCATCATCCAGGCCATCCGCGCGGCCAAACAGGACCCGCTGCTCACCATGAGGGAGGCCGTCGCGTTGGCGCGCGACGGCGACGCCGAGGCCCGCGGAGCGTTCGAGCGCGCCGGGTCCGTGCTCGGGCTCGCGCTGGCCACCGTGGCCAACCTGGTCGGCCCCGGCAGCATTCTCGTGGCCGGTGAATCCGTCACCAACTACGACCTCTTCGGCGTCCGGCTGCGCGAAGCGTTCGAGGCGCACGCGTTCGGTTCGGCGGGCGACTGCACTATCGTCGCGAAGTCCCACACCTTTGAGGACTGGGCGCGCGGCTCGGCGGCCTCGGCGATCCAGGCGCTGGTGGAAGGGAAACTGGCCGCGCAGTCCTGATTCGGAGATCGCCATGGGGATAGAGCTGGTGTGGTTGAAGACCTGGCTCGACGTCGTCGACACCGGCAGCTTCGCCAAGGCCGCCGAAGCCATACCTCTCTCACAGCCGCGCGTCTCCGCACACGTGGCCAACCTGGAACGGGCGCTGGGCTGCACACTGATCGAACGCCGGGTCCGGCCGCTCGCGCTGACCGAGGACGGACGCGCCCTGCTGCCCAAAGCCAGGGCGGTGCTCGCCTCGGTCGACGACCTCACCGGCCATCGCCACGGCCGGGATCCGCTCACCGGCCTGCTCAAGGTCGCCAGTTTCGCCAGCGCGAGCGACGCCTTCCTGCCGACCATCGTGCGACAACTGCACAAGGATCATCCGGAACTTGAGGTCGGCATCTTCGACGGTGACGTCCAGTCCACCGAGACCGCGCTGACCGACCGGCGCGTCACCGTCGCGCTGCGGCCGCTGCGCCCCGAACCCGTCGACCGGGCCCTGACCTGTCTCCCGCTGTGGCGAGAGCCGTTCGTGGTCCTCCTGCCCACCGGCCACGCCTTGCTGGCCGAGGAGTCCGTCGCGCTGGAACAGGTCGCCGCCCATCGGGTCATCACCATCGGAAACCCCCTGCTCGACAACTATCTCGGCTACGAGGCCGAGGCCGCGCTCCACGCCAGCTACGTGGAGGTACCGATGGGGCAGGTGTCACAACAGCCCACCACGCTGGCCGCCATGGTCCGGGCCGGGCTCGGTGTCGGTGTCGTCAACCTGCTTGCCGCGTCGATGGTCCGGCAGGACGGGCTCGAGCATCGTCCGATCCGCGACCTGCATCGCCATCGCGACGTCGGAATCTGGTGGCACAGCGAACGGCCGCTTCCGCGTGCCACCAGGACGTTCATCGACCTGGTGGCGGCGGCGCCACCGCCCAAGGGCACTGTGCCGGTCCCGCCGAGCGGCTGACCGGGCATTCCTCGGATCGCGGATGGCCGCCATCCGCGATCCACTATTGCCCGGTGAGGTGGGTGCTGGCTGCAATGAACTGGCCGCCGGAAAGCGCCTGTGTCCACCATCGCCCCCGGTGCCTGCCGAAGCCACGGGTGGACACTGCGGGGCTGCGGCCCGGTTCAGATACGTAGTGAAGGAGAAAGACACCTCATGCCCGATGCTGCTCCGCAGGTGCTCGGTGTGCTGTCGCCCACCCTCAGCGACCTGGTCCACGGTGACGAGGCCGCCGAGATCGTCTCGGTGGAGACGTACGCGCTCGCCGTGCCGCTGGCCCGCCCCATCGCGGACGCCACCGCGGCCATGGACCACTGGACGGTGCCGGTCGTCGAGATCCGCACCCGCGACGGCCTGGTCGGCACCGGCATCTCCGGCGTTCACACCGCTCCGGAACTTCTGTGCTCCGTCATCGACGACTACTACGCCACCAGCCTGCTCGGTGCCTCCAGCGCGGACATCCTCGGTACCTGGAACCGCCTGTACTGGCTGCCGACCCACTGGATAGGGCGCGCCGGCCCCATACACATGGCCCTCGGCATGGTCGACATCGCGCTCTGGGACCTCGCCGCACAGCGCGCCGGTGTCCCCCTGTGGCGACTCCTCGGCGGATCTGCCGACCCCATCGAGGCGTACAACACCGACGCCGGCTGGCTCAACGCCCCCGTCGATGAACTCGTCCGCGGACTGACCGGCCTCATCGACCAGGGTTGGCGCCGGGTGAAGGTCAAGGTCGGCAAGCCGGACTGGCGCGAGGACGCCGCCCGGGTCCGAGCCGTACGCTCGGCACTCGGCGACGATGCGACCCTGATGTGCGACGCCAATCAGCGCTGGGACCTGTCCACCGCCTGCCGGATCATGCCCGTCCTCGAGGAGACCCGCATGGACTGGGTCGAGGAACCGCTCCACGCCGACGACCTCAGCGGCCATGTCACCCTCCAGCGGTCGACAGGCCTCGACATCGCCGCCGGTGAAAGCATCTACAGCTACCAGCAGTTCAACAGTTTCATCAGCCATGACGCGATCCGCGTCGTCCAGCCCGACGCCACCCGGCTCGGCGGTGTGACCGAATGGCTGCAGGTGGCCGGACTTGCCGCAGCGCGCGGCCTGCGCGTCGCACCGCATGCCGGCGACATGATGCAGCTCCACCAGCACCTCGTCGGCGTCGGCCTGTCGGCCGCCCCGCCGCTGATCGAGTTCATTCCCTGGACGCAGGACGCCTTCGCAGAGCGCAGCGTCGTCCGTGAGGGATACCTCCAGCGCCCACAAGCCCCCGGCGCCTCCACGGCCATTGCCCCCAAGGCCCGCCACAGCTGGCAGGTCCGTGGGGTCGGGGCGCTGCGTGCGGGATAGCCGACGGTCTGTGTCGGGCCGGAGGCCCGGGAGATCCTCAGGACGGGTCGGCGGGCCCGCTCCTGGACGTACTTCTGCGCGGCCTCCGGCCCTCCCGCACGCCGGCCATGGCCGCCCCCGGCCGGCGTGCGGGAGGGGGCAACCTCTCGATCAGCGGGACCGCGTGGCGATGCGGAGGCGGAGAGCGGCCGTGGATCGGCCCCTGACGGCGGAGAGCCAGACCCCTGCGCCGTAGGCGAGGTCGTCAAGGCGGCGGGCGGCAGCGTAGCGCAGGGGGCCGAGTCCGCCGGCACTGTGGCTCCCGTACTCCAGGGCCACGTCGGCAACGGCCGCCACCGCGGCGGCGCGGCGGACCCGGCGGGAGATCAGGCATCCGACCGCGGTGGCGGGCCACCAGTGCCGGGTGAGCAGGGCTCCGCCCTGGGCAAGAACGTTGACGGCTCCACCCGTGGTCAGGCGGGCGGCCTCGCTCACGGGGTGCGCTGTGCCGTGGAGGGTGCGCGCGATGCGCAGAGTCGCGGTGGTCCACAGGGCCGTGGCCACCGGCAGGGACCAGCGGCGCTGTGCGGCGACCGCGACCAGCAGGGCTGCGCTCCACGGAGCGAGCACGGCCGTGGCGGTGTCCCGGGGGTGGCGGACGGCGAGGGGATGAGCGCCGGTGCCGTAGTCGATCTTGCGCCGGAACCATGCGACGAGCTGCGCTCGGTGCTCATGGTCGGCGTGCACGGCGGGTTCGTAGCGGATGCGCCGCCCGTTCTCGACCAGCCGCCAGCACAGATCGACGTCCTCCCCGACGCGCAGGGACTCGTCGAAGCCGCCTGCTGCCAGCAGCACGTCGACGCGCGCCACGATGCAGGCACTGGGCACCCACGAGACGGGACTGCCGGGACGCACCGACGCGGGATGCCTGCCCAGGTCGAGGGAGGAGCGGACGTGCTCGTACCGACTGATCCAGCTTCCGGAGGAGTCTGTGTTCATTGCTCCGATACGGGGGACCGCCATGGCGACGGACGGGTCGGCGAAGTGCCGCAGCAGTGCGGGCACGGTTTCACGCGGCAGCACGATGTCGGAGTCCACGAAGGCGACATGCGGGGTGGTCACCTGGCGCAGACCGGCGTTGCGCGCGGCGGCCGGGCCGACGTTGACCGGCAACTGCAGCAGCCGGGCACCGTGTTCGGCGGCCACGGTGGCTACCCGTTCCGGGGCCAGGGAGGCGTCGTCGACGACGATGACCGGGCTGCCGGACGGTAGGCAGGCGAGCAGTCGCGCCAGTTGCCTGCACCGGTCCCGCACCGGGATGACGTAGGTGCACGAGGACTCGCCTTCCGCCGTGACGGCGGGGTCGGACAGTGCGGTGAGGAGTGGATGGGCCATGCCGTTCGCCAGCAGTCGGTCCGCCAGAAGCGCACTCGCCGCGTCCCGCACCCGCAGGCTGCGGCCGGACAGCAGCGCTCTGGCCCGGGGAGTGAGTCGCAGCAGCCGGGTGGGCTGTCCGCCCAGCAGCGCCCGGCCGTCGTCGAGCACCCGGGTGCCGCGGTCGAGAGTGACGGTGAAGCCGTTGGGGAGGGTCATGTGGAGGCCGTTCTCAAGCGGAGGAGTTCGTGGCGGCACGGGTTTGCGTGACAGCGCGCGTTGCGGGCTGCCGTGCTGTCTCCGCCAAGTGGTGACGAGAAGGAGCGGCGGCGTCCGGCGATGCGGTGGGGCGGCGCGTCAGGGGCATGCGTCGGGGTCCGTCGGCGCTCTGTGGTTCGCAACCGTCCGCCGGGCCGCCGTCGGTGGCGCGGAGGGCTCGCCGAGCCGCCCGCGCGGATCCGGCCGCCATGCCTGAACGCGCCGGACGGCGGTGTCCACCAGACTGCGCAGCAGAACGCGGCCCTCCTGCGCGCTGGCCCCGTTGGGATCGCCGAGGACGCCGTTCGGCGCGACGGCCCGGACGCCACGCGCCGCCAACTCCGGCATGAGTTGAGCGATCGGGCGTGTGTCGCCGGCCGCGGCGGCATCGAGCCGCACGTCATCGGGGGCCAGGTGAAGCATGAGCGACGTCTCGGTGCGCCCGGCGTGGGCGTCTCCGCCGTGGACAGCGCAGCCGAGCCAGGCGGTGTCGTGCCCCTCGGCGCGCAGCTGTGCCACAGCCCCGTCGAGGGTGGCCACGTTGCCGCCGTGGCCGTTGACGAACACGCACCGTCCGGCCCAGAGCGACAGCGACCGCACCGTCTCGATCAGCACCATGCGCAGGGCGTCGTGGCCGATGGACACGGTGCCGGGAAAGTGGGCGTGCTCACCGCTCGCGCCGAAGGCGAGCGCGGGTGCGAGGAGCGCCCGCGCATCGGGACACCCCTCCGCGTGGTCCCTGTCCGCCAGCCGCTGGACGGCCTCACGCGCCACCGCGGTGGCCACGACGGTGTCGGTGTCCAGCGGGAGGTGCGGACCGTGCTGCTCGGTCGCCCCGACCGGGACGAGTACCAGCGGCCGGCCGGTGATCCCCGGCCACACGGCCCGCCCCAACTCGGTTGCGCCGCCGGCGCGCTGGGGTGTCACGTCAGCCGGTCGCACCGAGGGTGCGGGTGAATCCCTCGGGGATGACCAGGTCGTCGGGGCAGAGCTCGTGGACCGAGGACCGCCCCAGTCCCAGGACGGCGGCATCGAGCCCGCCACGCAGCAGGTCCAGCACGTTCTCCACACCGGCCTGGCCGTTGGCACCGAGGCCCCACAGATAGGCGCGGCCGATCAGGACGGCCCGAGCGCCAAGTGCCAGCGCCTTGGCCACGTCGCCGCCGCGGCGGACGCCGCCGTCGAGGAGGACTTCGATGTCACTGCCGACGGCCTCCGCGATGGAGGGCAGGACCCGGATGGTCGCGGGGGTGGTGTCAAGGTTGTTGCCGCCGTGGTTGGAGACCGAGATGGCGGAGACGCCGGCGTCCACGGCACGTTTGGCGTCATCGACGCGGGTGACGCCCTTGAGGAGGAACGGGCCACCCCACTCCTCACGCATCCACTTGACGTCGTCCCAGGTGGGCGGAGGGGTCTGCATCCACTCGTAGTAGGCGGCGAAGAACGTGGGGGCCTTGCCACCGGGCGGTTGGAGGTTGGGGGCCGTCAGGTCAGGTATCCGGCCGGATTTGGCGAAGGACCACAGCCAGCGCGGGCGCGTGATCACGTTGGGCGCGAGCTTCATCGCCGTCCTGAAGGTGATCGCCTCTGGGATCTCGGGGCTGCCCCAATCACGGCCGACGGAGAAGGACCAGTCGAGAGTGGCGATCAGTGCCTTAGCACCGGCGGCGCGGGCCCGTTCCATGCGTTGGGCCATTCCCTCGCGGGTGCCGGTCCAGTACATCTGGTAGAAGGTGTTCGGGTTGGCTGCGGTGACCTCCTCCACCGGCTTGGAGGCGAAGGAGCTCAGCCCCATGATCACGCCGCGGTTCGCCGCCGCGCGGGCCACGGCCACCTCACCGTCGGGGTGGACTGCCTGGACGCCGGTCGGGGAAATCACCACCGGCATCGACGTCTCCACGCCCAGGACACTGGTCGCCAGATCGCGCTCGGCGTGGTGGCCCACGACTCGGGGTGCGAAGCCCAGGTCGGCGAAGGCCCCCAGATTGTCGTCAATGGTCCGGCCCCGTTCCGAGCCGGCCACGAGAGCGTCGTAGACGGTGCTCGGAAGGTGCTTCTTGGCACGGCGCTGGGCCTCAGCGACCGTCTCGAACCAGGGGTTCCTGCCCATACGGCGGCTCTCCATCGGAAGGACTGTGACAAGGACGGGATGTGCTGAACAACAAGCTCTGATTCCACGGCCACCGTGGTCGCCGAGTCACATGAGCCTCAGCCCGGCGAGCGGGTCCTCGGCGCAGGCGCTGACAGGCGGTCGGTCCAGGTCCGGGCGGCGCTTCAGCACCACGTCGACCGGTCCTTGGCGTCGCGCTGGGGCGGTGCGACGGGAGTGGTCACCCGAAGGCTTGGGGAGGTGGCCGCGCCCCTCGGGACGCTGCGCCAGCAACTGCTCCCCATAGCCCTGGACGCACTCGGGGTCGGGGCCGTCCAACGGCAGACCGGTGAAGAACTTGGCGGCCATGCAACCGCCCTTGCACGTGTCGTAGAAGGAGCAGGAGGCACACGCCCCGCCGCTCTGCGGCTCACGCAGCCCCAGGAACAGCTCGGACTCGCGCCACACGCGGGCGAAGCCACCCTCCTGGCGCACGTTGCCGGCAAGGAAGTCGTCATGAATCGCGAAGGGGCAGGCATAGACGTCGCCGACCGGGTCGATCAGGCAGACCACCCGCCCGGCCCCGCACAGGTTCAGTCCTGGCAGGGCCTTGCCGTAGGCGGACAGGTGAAAGAACGAGTCACCGGTCAGAACCTGGTCACCGTGGGCCACCAGCCAGTCGTACAGCTCGCGCTGCTGGGCCGGGGTGGGGTGCAGCTCGTCCCACACATCCGCGCCGCGCCCGGAGGGGCGCAGCCGGGTGAGCCGCAGCTGCGCTCCGTAGCGATCGGCGATGACCTTGAACTCGTCCAGCTGCGGGATGTTGTGGCGGGTACAGACCACGGACAGCTTGAAGTTCTTCATCCCGGCGTCGGCGAGGTTGCCCATGGCGCGCAGCGCGGTGTCGTACGAACCCTCCCCGCGCACCGCGTCGTTGACGTCGGGAGTGGCGCCGTCAAGGGAGATCTGGACGTCCACGTAGTCGTTGGCGGCCAGGCGGCCGGCGACCTCGGGGGTGATGCGCACTCCGTTGGTGGAGAACTTGACACCGACGTGGTGGGCGGTGGCGTAGTCGAGGAGCTCGAAGAAGTCGGCGCGCACGGTGGGTTCGCCGCCACCGATGTTGACGTAGAAGACCTGCATGGCCTCCAGCTCATCGATGACGGCCTTGGCCTCGGCGGTGGTCAGCTCGCGCGGGTCGCGCCGCCCCGAGCTGGACAGGCAGTGCGCGCAGGTCAGGTTGCAGGCGTAGGTGAGCTCCCAGGTCAGGCAGATGGGGGCGTCCAAGCCGTACTCGAAGAGGTCGACCAGGCGGCCCCCGGTCGCCGGCCGCAGTGCCTGGGCCACTGTTGGTCGGGACACCTGCGCCGCTGTCGGCCGGGTCGCTTGGGGGGTCATGAGGCGCTCCTTTCGACAACCATCGATGAGCGGACGAGGTCGGCCAACGCCCTTCCGAAGCGGGGCAGTTCGCCGTCCGTGACCTCGGCTGCCGAGCAGGCGGCCCGCGCGGTGGGCACCGTGGCCAGTGCCTGGATGGTGGCGAGCAGACGAGGGTCCTTGAGGAAGGTGAGCTTGCGCGTACCGAAGTGGTAGAGCAGTGCACCGAAGGGCTCCGGCCGCACCGAGACCTGCGGGTGCAGGTCCCAGGCGCGGTCCAGGTCGAACGGGGAATCGATCGGAATCATGGGGCGTCCCGGCGGTCTAGTAGACGCCGCACATGCCGTCGATCGAGACCTCCTCGATCAGCGCGTCGGCCTCGATGAGGTGGTCGACGGGACCCTCGGGCGCGTTCTCTTCGGCGGGGACGGTGTCGAACTCGTTCATGCGGTCCTCCCGGGCTGGACTCCAGCAGACTCGTACCAGAGCGGATTGTGTGCGGAAGCGGATCGGAGGGGCAGGCACCGGCCAGATCGGCGGGCTTGAACTGGCGTTTCTCACAGTCCCGTTCACGCGGTGGGCTGAGTGGCCTGCGCCTCACCGATAGCCAGGAGACTAACGGCACACGGTGCCAAAAGGAAGGCGTCGGCATGCACCTACGACCCGCGCCGCCGGCTCGTACACCGTGTCGCTCCTCTGACGTGCATCATTTCCTCAGGGCCCAACTCAAAATCCGAGCACCGGGACCCCCTCGCTCGGAGGGCGGAGTGGGGCTTGCGCCCACGCCGAGACTCGGCTTTGATCCCTGAGCCATGACAGAGATCCGACTGCGCATATGTGCAAGGACTCCCCGGTGAGTTCGGTGCCCACGCGAACCGATGTGCTCGTGGTCGGCGCCGGCGCCGCCGGAGCGGTACTCGCTGCCCGCTTGAGCGAGGACCCCGACCGCACCATCATGCTGCTGGAGGCGGGGCCCTCCCCCGCGACCGAGGAGGAATTCGGCCCCCACCTGCTCGACGCACGGCTGATCCCCGGCGCCCGCCCTGATCATCCCGGCACCTGCACCTTCCCTGTCCACCTCACTCCCGACCGTCCATGGACGGTGCCTCGCGGCCGTGTGCTCGGCGGATCCACCACCGTCAACGGCGGGTACTTCGTGCGCGCCCGCCGCCAGGACTTCGACCGCTGGTCCGCCGCGGGCAACCCCGCCTGGGCCTACGAACGTGTCCTGCCCTTCCTGTCCGCCCTGGAGAACGACCTCGACCTCGGCGCCGGGCCCGTGCACGGCGACCGCGGCCCCGTGCAAGTGCGGCGCGCAGGGACAGACCACCCCGCAGCAGCAGCCTTCCGAGACGCAGCACGGATCCACGGGTACCCGGCGGAGCCGGACAAGAACGACCTCGACGCGGCGCCCGGCTTCGGGCCCGTACCGTCCAACTCCGTGGACGGCGTACGCCGCAACACCGCCCTCAACTACCTTCCGCCGGAGGTCCGCAGCCGCCCCAACCTCAGCGTGCGTGGCGGGAGTACGGTGGTCCGGGTGGCCGTGGAACGCGGCCGGGCCGTCGGAGCAGTTCTCGCCGACGGCGAAGTCGTCCGAGCGGGCGAGGTCGTGCTGAGTGCCGGAGCCATAGGCTCCGCCCATTTGCTGTTGCTGTCGGGCATCGGTCCACGCGCCGACCTGGAGCGGCTGGGTATCCCCGTGCTTCGTGACGCGCCCGCTGTCGGTGCGCATCTGAGTGACCATCCCCAGGTGATTCTCAACTGGAATTTGCAGCACGACCCACCCACCCCGGAGAAGACATGGCTCGGTGGGTGCCTGCATCTGGCTTCAGGTGTCGGCGAGTTCGGCGCGCCGGGCGGTCCCGGTGACCTGGAGATACTCCAATCCCTCGTCCCGATGAGCGGGTTGACCAGCGGCCGGACCGCTGTGCCGGGGGAACCACTGCCGTTCATGGTCGCTGCACAGGCTCCGGGCCGGACCGGTCGGCTACGCCTGGTCCACGCCGCCCCTTCCGAGGCGCCACGCATCGACTACGGGTTTCTCAGCACACCGGAAGACTGGCAGCGGCTACGCGAAGGTGTGCGCGCCACGGCGGCACTACTTGCCTCACCTCCCATGGCGGACCTCACCGCCGGGCACCTCGGCCCTGCCCCCGACGTTCTCGCAGCAGACGACGCGCTCGACCAGTGGATCGCCGGCAACCTGGGCACCGCGCAACATACCTGTGGCACCGTACCGATGGGCCCCGCCGACGAACCCCTTCATGCCGCTGTCGACCAGCACGGACGCCTCCACGGCGTTCCCGCGCTGCGCGTCGCCGACACCTCGATCCTTCCGGATGCGCCCCTGCGCGGTCCCGCAGCAACGGCCGTACTGGTGGGCGAGGTCATCGCGGACGCCATGCGCCACGATGTGCACTGACGGTCCCCCTCTGCCCCCGCCAACAGACGGCGAGCACACCGTGCAGCAGAGCGACCGCAGGCGAGCGCCGGATCAGCCTTGGAGAGGCGTCACCGATTCCCATCCGCCGGCCAGTTGGCGGAACGTGGCATCGATCAGCGCCGCAAGCGGTCGCCGATCGTCGGCAAGCCAGTGCTCGTAAGCGGCGATGGCAGCGGACAGCGACGCATACCCGACGAGTCGCGGCAACAGATCGGACTGCGGCAGTCCGGTGCGCGCCGCAACGAACTCGGTCACGATGGCGCGCCACGCGTTGTACCGCAGCGTGGCGTCCGCCTGGAGCGTCGGTACGGTGAGGATGAGCTGCATCCGCTGCCGGTGCCACGGCACTTCCTCGGGGTCGAACCGGTTGAACGCGACGACCGCCTCACGCAGCGCGTCAGCGAGCGGGACGTCGGGGGCAGTGTCTTCGAGCAGCTTGCGCAGGCCCGCCAGCTGGTTCTCGAAGTCGCCCCAGACCAGGTCGTTCTTCGAGCCGTAGTAACGGAAGAAGGTACGGCGCCCGATGCCGGCAGCGCCGGCGATGTCGTCCACCGTCGTGCTGTCGAAGCCCTGGGACGCGAACAGCTCGAAGCCGATCCGTTCCAGGTCGCTGCGCGAGGTGGCGCGGGGCCGCCCGATTCTGCCAGGTGTGTCCGCCGGCGTGCTGGTGACCTGCTCCACAGGCTCCCCCTCCCCAGGCGGGGCTCCGGTTTCGGCCCAGGGCATCACCTTATACGTGTGCTGCCGTTGCCAAGCGGCTGCTCCCGGTCGGTACCTGTTGGCCATCTCAAGGCGACGTGGGCGGTACATGGACGGAGGCCGATCTGTTTCATTGTGAGGCCGGTACACCACACGCGAAGCACGAGTACTCCCTGTGTGCGAACAGATCGCACCAGGCAAGATGCCGCCGGATCCGTGCTCCTGCCGCTCCCCAGTGGTCGCACCGTGCGGGGCGCGGCGGCCGGACCTCCTGCGGCCTTGCCGCTCACGCCGCCGCTGGTACCGGCAACCGGCGTGCGTCTCTGCGCGACGAAACTGACGTCGCCTACCCGCTCGCCGGGGTCGGCGCGGGCAGGACTTGTTCGGCCCAGATGGTCTTCCCGGAACGGTGACTGTAGCGGCAGCCCCAGCGGCTGGTGAGTTGGGCAACCAGAAACAGTCCCCGGCCCCCCTCGTCGGTGGTCTGCGCACGGCGCATCCGCGGCTGGGTGTTGCTGGGGTCGGAGACCTCGCACAGCAGCACGGTGGCGTCGCGCAGCAACCGCAGCCCGATGGGGCCGCCGGCGTAGCGCAACGCATTGGTGACCAGTTCACTGACCGTCAGCTCGGTGGTGAAGGCCAGCTCGTCCAGGCCCCAGGCGGTGAGCTGACCGGCAGCCGCCTCTCGGGCGGTGGCGACCGCGGCGGCTTCGGCGGCGAAGGTCCATTCGGCCACGGCATCGGGTGGCAAGGGCTTGGGGCGGGCCAGGAGCAGCACCTCGTCGTCGCGGGGTGTCAGGTCGTCGGTGTCGGCCAGCAGGGCAGAGCCGATGTCGGCCAGGGAGCGGCCGGCCAGCTCCGCAAGGCGGGCGGCCAGCTGGTCCGGGTCGCGGCGGCCGTGGTGCAGCAGCCCGTCACTGTAAAGGGCGAGGACAGAGCCGGGCTCCAGGGTGATGGTGGTGGTCTCGAAGGGCAGGCCGCCCACTCCCAGCGGCGGGCCGGGGGTCAGGGCGGCGGGTGCGGCGGTACCGTCCGAATGGACCACGATGAGCGGCGGGCTGCCGGCACTGGCCAGGGTGCAGCTGCTGCTGACCGGGTCGTAGACGGCGTACAGACACACGCCGCCCACGGTGTCCCGATGAACGGGATCGCTCTCGGCTGCCAGCTTGACGACCAGGTCGTCGAGGTGAGTGAGCAGCTCCGCGGGGTCCAGCTCCAGATCGGCCAGGGTCTGCACGGCGGTGCGCAACCGACCCATGGTGGCCGACGCCTTCAGGCCGTGGCCGATGACGTCGCCGACGACGAGTGCGGTGCGCAGTGAGGGCAGGGGCAGGACGTCGAACCAGTCGCCGCCGATCTCGGCGCCGCCGCCGGCCGGCCTGTAGAACCCGACGCTCTGCACCGCGGTGGTGTCCGTGGTGGCGCGGGGCAGCAGTTGTTGCTGAAGGGTGATGGCGGCGCGGTGTTCGCGAGTGTAGCGGCGGGCGTTGTCCACGCTCAGCGCCGCCCGAGAGGCGATCTCGGCAAGCAGGTCCATGTCCTGCCGGTCGAAGGGCTCGGGCCGCTCGGTTCGCCAGACCGTGACTCCGCCCAGTACAAATCCGCGCGCCCACAGGGGCGCACCTATCAGGGTATGCCCGTGTTCTGGGACGTACAGCTCGGCTGTCTGAGGATCCCCCAACGCACGGCTCAGCTGCTCACGGTCGGCGATGATGGTCTTGCCGCGCTGCCAACTGCGGAGGTTGGGCATATCCGGATAGCGGGGAATCGCCTCGCCGGGCTGAATGAGCGCGGTCGGCCAAGGGACCCCGGCGGCGGTCTTCACCGCGGCCCGGCGCAGGTGCAGTTCTCCTCCGCCGAGGATCTTGGAGGGCTCGTCCCCCTCGAGCACTGCCTCGGCAAGATCCACCCAAGCCACGTCCCCGAGGGCCGGGACGAGGACGTCCAGGAGTGCCTGGGCAGTGCCTTGGACATCGAGGCCGGCACCGATGCGGACCGAGGCGTGGTAGAGCAACTCCAGGTCTCTGCGCGCCCGTTGCTGTTCGGTGGCACCGGTGCAGATCGCGGCCACCCCGGCCGGACGCCCCTGGGCATCCTCGAGTCGAAGCGCGGACAGCGAGAAGGCCCGCTGCCGCCCGGGATCGCGCGGCGAGTACATCTGCTGGTCGTGTCCGACCAGCGGCACGCCCGTGTCGAGCACCCGGCGCAGTGCCGCCTCGGCGTTCTGCGGGAACGTCACCTTCGTCGGCGGGCTGCCAGGGGGCGGAGCCGGGCCGCCGAACATCTCGGGTGTGAGGTTCGTCCGTACGACATTCAGGTCCGCATCGTAGATGCCGATCCCTATCCGGTCCTGGGTGATCAGCGCACGCAGCAAGGCGGTGCTCTGATCCCAGTCGGTCACACAGCGGGCGGGGGCGGCCAGGATGAGGAACGAGGAACCCAGGGGCAGCGCCCGGAAAGCCACATCGATCGTCTGTCCGCAGCAGTGCCGCAGCGCGGCCCGCCCCGCCGCCGGCGTCCCGGCCTCCACGAAAGCGGACCAGCACGGCTTCCCGTGGGCATCGGTGAGCAGGTCCCCCACCGGCCGGCCGCACACTTCTGCCGCCGGCCGCCCCAGCAGTTCGGCGGCCGGGTGGGACCACTGCTGTACCACGCCCTCCTCGTCGAGCACGGCCGCCGCGATCTCGTCGAACGAGAACAGCTGGGGGCTCATACGATCGGCAGGCGTGAACATCTCACTCCTTGTCCTTCGCCCTCACTTTTTGTCAGACATCGCGATACACACCCAACAAGGATATGTCCCATTATGGGCATTCTGGGCCTCGCGGCATCTGAGCCAGGAGCGTCCTGCGGGACCGACACCATGCGCCTGGAAAGAATCGAGCGGGGCAGGGAGCGCAATCCGCTCCCTGATGACGACGCGCTCACTGTTGCAGGGCATTCCGTTTCCACACGCTCCGGCTTCGCACTGACTCTCGGCGAACGGTGGAGGGCAAGCTCAGCCTCTGCGAGTCTTGATCTCCTCGGTGAGCTGGGGAACGACCTGGAACAGGTCACCCATGACGCCGTAGTCGCACAGGTCGAAGATCGGCGCCTCGGAGTCGGTGTTGACGGCGACGATCGTCTTGGAGGTCTGCATGCCCGCCCGGTGCTGGATCGCGCCGGAGATGCCGTTGGCGATGTACAGCTGCGGCGAGACGGACTTCCCGGTCTGGCCGACCTGGTGCGAGTGCGGGTACCAGCCCGCATCTACCGCGGCACGCGATGCGCCCACGGCAGCGCCGAGGGAATCGGCCAGCGTCTCGATCAGGGAAAAATTCTCCGCGGCGCCCACGCCACGCCCGCCGGCGACCACAATGGCGGCCTCGGCCAGCTCCGGGCGACCAGTGGACTCGCGGGTGGTGCGTGAGACGACCTTGGTGCCGCGTGCTCGGTCCCCGAAGGCAACCTCGAGCGTCTCGACGGAGCCGGCAGCGGGAGCCTCCTCCACCGGCGCGGAGTTGGCCTTGACGGTGATGACCGAGATGCCGCGGGTGATGCGTGACCTTGTGGTGAACGCTGCCGCGAAGACCGACTGGGTGGCTACCGGGCCCTGCTCCCCCGCCTCGACGTCGACCGCGTCGGTGATGATGCCTGAGCCGAGCCGCAGCGCGAGCCGGGCTGCGATCTCCTTGCCCTCACCGGATGACGACAGGAGTACCGCGGCCGGCTGAATCGCCCTGGCCGCCGCCTCCAGGGCGTCCACTTCGGGTACGACGAGGTAGTCAGCGAACTCTGGTGCGTCTGCGGCCAGGACACGGAGTGCTCCGTGCTGGGCCAGCACTGGGGCGGCCTCCTCGACTCCGGAGCCGAGGTGGACCGCTACGGGCTCGCCGATCCGACGGGCCAGCGTGAGCAGTTCGAGTGTCTGCTTGCGAACGGATCCGTCGACGTGATCGACGAGAACAAGGACTTCAGACATGATATGGGCTCCTGCGGAGTCGGGGCGGCATGGGTGATGCGTGCGGCCATGGTCTGGGAGGGACGTCACTGTGGCCGGGCCGCGTCCTAGATGAACTTCTGCTCCGCCAGAAAGGCCGCCAGTTGCCGACCGCCCGCCCCGTCGTCCTCGACGATCGTGCCCGCGGTACGCGCAGGGCGTGCCGCGGCCTCGTCGACCGCGGTCCAGGCGCCGTCGAGACCAACTTCCTTCTCGTCGAGTTCCAGGTCCGACAGGTCCAGGGACTTCAACGGCTTCTTCTTCGCCGCCATGATCCCCTTGAACGAGGGGTAGCGGGCCTCGCCCGACTGGTCAGTGACCGAGATCAGAGCCGGCAGGGACGCTTCCAGCTCCTGGCTCGCGGCATCCCCGTCCCGTCGGCCGGTCACCTTGCCTTCTGCAACGGCGACCTGGGACAGAAGCGTGACCTGCGGGACGCCCAGGCGCTCCGCGAGCAGCGCGGGGACGACACCGGCCGAGCCGTCGGTGGACGCCATCCCGCACACGATCAAGTCGAACCCCGTGTACTCAATCGCCTTGGCGAGCACCAGCGAGGTGCCGACGACGTCGGTGCCGTGCAGCCCGTCGTCCACGACGTGCACCGCCTTGTCAGCGCCCATGGCAAGCGCCTTGCGCAGTGCCTCCTTGGCATCGTCCGGTCCCATGGTCAGCGCCGTCACCTCAGCGTCACCGACAGCCTCGGCGATCTGGAGCGCCTGTTCAACGGCGTACTCGTCGAGTTCGGACATCAGTCCGTCCACCGCGTCGCGGTCGGTGGTCAGATCCTCGGCGAAGTGCCGGTCTCCGGTCGCATCGGGCACGTACTTCACTGTGGCCACGATTCTCAATGTCACGTCGTGCTCCTCTCGCGGATGGGAGAAAACCCCTCATCTCATGGGATGTACCCGAGCTGCGGTCCCGTCCTGGGCTCAGCTGTGTGGGATTGCCTGCACGTACGAGGCCTCAGCGGAAGCGTGCGGCGCTCTCCGCGGTACCGTCGCTCGCCAGCTTGTGGGCACCGTTGCTTCGCAGATGACTCGCCGATCTGGTCCTGCACAGAACTCAAGTCGCGCATCTCCGTGGGAGGGCAGTCACCACGGAGATGCGCGACTTGAGACCTACGTCAAGCGAGCCGTTGAGCGGCGCCCTGCGCTGTCCGGAGCCCTTGGGCCCGGCAACATTACGTACGACTGCACCGGGCCCCACCTCGCCCCTGGGAAGACTGGGGCAAGCTCAGCGGGAGCTCTTGATGAGGTCGATGATCTGCGCGGTGGTACCCGTTTCACCCAGCTTCGGAAAGACGCGCGCGACCGTGTTGGTGTGCGCCGCGGGGTCGAGGTCGGTGATCGCGTCGGTTGCCAGGGTCACGTTGTATCCGAGCGCGTACGCCGTTCGAGCGGTGGACTCAACTCCGATGCTCGTTGCGATTCCGGCCAGGACGACTTGAGTCACCTTCTGCGACTGCAGATAGTCGTGCAAGTCGGTGGCTGGGAATGCGTCCCACGTCCGCTTGGTCACGCGGTGGTCGCCGGCCTCGGCCTTCAGCTGCGGAACGAGATCTGCCCAGTTCGGCGCGGGAGCCTTGTTGGACTTGGGCAGCTCATTGCGACCCGGGGCGCCACCTGCGACGTTGATCAGCACTACCGGCAGCTCGGCCGACCGGAAGACGGTGGCCAGCTCAGCGGCGCGGTCAACAATCTCCCCGGCGGGATGCACAGTCGGCAGCCCCACGGTGCCTTCCTGGAGGTCAACAACGAGAAGCGCGGTACGCGCGTCGACGGTGGTCAAAGACATGTCATAACCCTTCGTAGTTTGGTTACGGTTGCGCTGATGCCCGTTCGGTCCGAGCGAGAGCGCCGGGCCTCGTCGCCTCGCTGCCGGCCGCGGCGGCGGAGTCGACGTCGAGCCGTTGAAAAATCGCAGGAGCGGAAGTCCAGGACTTCGGGCAGTCTGTGGCCAGTTGGCCGCTCACTGTGCTGACGCGGCGGCGAGCATTCTGTCGCGCTCATGCAGCTTGACCCGTCCTCGGCCGAGTGGCTGCCCTTCCATCTCCTCTGCAGCATCAATGCGCTGCCACGCAGACCAATCCACGACAGCGACACGGCGTGCCCTCAGGAGGAGGACGGGGTCCTCGTAAGCCTGGCGAAGAGGCTTCGCAGCCCGCGCCAGGTCTTCCGCGATCGTGGCGACCGTCGCGGCGGCGTCCTGTTTGTTCGTGCCGATGACGCCGCTCGGCCCACGCTTGATCCAGCCCACGACGTACACGCCGGCGAGCTGTTCGGTACGGGCCACGACCCGTCCCTCGGTGTGTGGGATGGTGCCGGTGGCCTGGGAGAAGGGGAGGCCCGGCACGGCCGAACCCCGGTAGCCCACCGAGCGGACGAAGAACTGCGCGGGGAGCAATTCTTCGGCCTCCGCGTGATCTGGTCCTCGGTGAGCCACCTTCAGGCCGCCGGCGGAGTTCTCGCCAACGAACGCGACCGGGGTGCGGGAGAAGGCGAAGCGCACGGTCCGGCGGTGCGTCCGCGTAGCGGTGTTGGAGGCGTACCTGCGCAACGTGGCCAGCATCCGTCGGGTGAGCGGATGCTGCTCCGCGCCTGCTTGGTCGTCCGTCAGGTCGTCAGGATCGACCAGGACGTTCGTGTCGGACAACCCGCTGAGTTCGCCGAGTTCCTTGTTGCTGAACTTGGCGTGCGCCGGGCCTCGGCGGCCCAGGATGACGATCTCGCGGACCGTGCTTGCCGCCAGTACGTCGATGACGTGCTGGGGCACATCGGTGTGGCGCAGCTCGTCGGGTGTCCGGCAGAGCATCCGGGCCACGTCCAGGGCCACATTGCCCAGGCCGATGACCACGGCGGTCTCGGCTGTCAGCGCGAACCGGTCCACGGCGGTGTCGGGGTGTCCGCTGTACCAGGCGACGAAGTCCGTCGCCGAGCAGACTCCCGGCAGGTCCTCACCCGGGATGGACAGACGGCGGTCCGCACTCGCCCCGCAGGCGACCACGACAGCGTCGTAGTGCTCTCGCAGTTCGTCGAGCGTGATGTCCGTTCCCACGTGCACATTGCCGAGGAATCGAACGCGCGGATCGGTGAAGATCTCCGCGAGCGAGCCGACGATCGACTTGATTCGCTGGTGATCCGGGGCGACGCCATAGCGCACGAGCCCGAACGGCACGGGAAGCTTCTCGTAGACGTCCACGACGACGTCGAAGCCGACCTGTTCGGTCAGTTCCTGGGCCACGTATGCGCCTGAGGGTCCGGAACCGACGATGGCCACGCGAACGAGAGTTCGGCTCATCAGTCGCCGTCCTGGGCCGCGGTCCGGGCGACTATGTCCGCGTCGTGGGTCGAGGCGCCGAACTTCTTCGCGCCCTTGGGTGAGCCGATCTGGTCGAAGAACGACGCGTTCGCCGTGAGGAATTCGCGATTGTCGTCGCCCATCTCCTCCGAGTACCAAATCGCGGACACGGGGCACGCGTCCTCGCAGGCGCCGCACTCGATGCACTCGGTGGGGTGGATGTACATCATCCGTCCGCCCTCGTAGATGCAGTCGACCGGACACACCGCGACGCAGCTCTTGTCCTTCACGTCGACACAAGGTGACGTCACGACGTACGTCATCGGGTCTCCTTCCGTTGGGTTGATCAGGCCGTGCGTGTTCGCGCGGCGGGACGCCGGCCTGATCCGGCGTTTTGTTCTCATTCCTGCGTCGTCGCGTGCTGCTCAGTCAGCTGCTGCCCGACCGGCCGACCTGCAGCTGGTCAGGAGCCCCAGCCCGGCGGCCAGCCCGACCGCAACCGCGCAGCCCGCCCAGGCGAGGCCTTCAAGGTGCCAGCCGATCGCCCGGTCCACGGACAAGGCGCCCGGGCCGACAGCCGCCAGCGCCGCCGCCATGAGCCCGACGAGGCTCACGTACTCCCATCCGCCCTTGAAGACGAAGAAGCCCTTGCCGCGGTGGTCGGTGAAGCCCGCCACCAGCATCAGGCCGACAAAGCCGGCGCCGGCAGCGGGGAACAGGAAGCCGACCGCCATGAGCAGGCCGGCTCCGATCTCGAAGGTGGCCGCAAGACGGGCGTGCAACCACGCCGGGCGCAGCCCCACGGACTCGAACCATCGGGCGGTTCCCGCGAGTCCACCTGGGCCGAACACCTTGTTGGTTCCGTGGAGGAGCAACATCACGCCAAGACCGGCGCGCATCACCAGCAGGCCCAGGTCCGCAGCATGCATCGGGAGGTTCCTCTCTGCGCGTTCACTCGGCGTCCGGGCGGCACACCGTGCTCATCGGAAGGTCAACGGCAGTTCGTGCCAGCCGTTCCGCAGCAGCTGACGGATCTCACGGGGCTTGCCGGCCTTTTCGATCCCCGAGAAGCGGGAGAGCAGTGCCTTGTAGAACAGGCGGGTCTCGAGCCGGGCCAGGTGGGCGGCGATGCACAGGTGCGGGCCGTAGCCGAACGACAGATGGGCGGCTGCATTCGACCGCCGTATGTCGTAGGTCCAGGGGTTCTCGAACACCTCCGGGTCGCGGTTCCCGGCGTCGAACAGCAGGTACACCCGCTGGCCTTCCTTGATGGTGACGCCGCGCACCTCGGTGTCGTGCATCACAGTGCGCAGGAAGCCGCGGGCCGGTGTCGTCCAGCGCAGCGACTCCTCGATCGCGCCGTCCAGCAGCTGGGGGTCGGCACGCAACTGCCCGAGTTGTTCGGGATGTTCGGCGAGCGCCAGGGCCATACCGGCCAGCAGCGAGCGCGTTGTGTCACTACCGCCGGCGAGGAAAAGGCTGCAGTAGATGAGCAGAGTGCTCTCAGTGAGCGGCTGGCCGTCCAGCTTCGCAGCGAGCAGGGACGAGATCAGGTCCTCGCCGGGTTGGGCCCGCTTGACCTCGAACTGAGCCCGGAAGAATTCGTTCATCTCCTGGAACTGACGTACAGCGTTGCGTATGTTGTCCGCTCCGTGGATGAGCTTGAGGGACTCGAGTGCGTCGCTCCACCCCCGGATCTCTTCGTCGTGGCCGGCCGGCAGCCCAATGAAGTGCTCGGCGACCTTGATCGGCAGGGTCGCTGCGACGGTCTCGACGAAGTCGAACGGCTTGCCCGGGACAATGCCGCCGACGGTCGCGTCGACCTGCTTCTGCACGTGGTCCCGCATGGAGGCGAGCGCCCGGGGCGCGAAACTGCGGGAGGCAACGCTGCGCAGCTGGCCGTGGCGAGGCGGGTCGGCGTAGGCGAACTGCTCTCCGGGGCCGTACAGGGTGGCGTACGCCTCGGTCTCCTCAGGCTTCAGCCGGAGTTGATGCAGGTGCAACCCGCGGCTTGAGCTGAAGGTCTCGGGGGTCCGGGCGGCCTCCCGGATGTCTTCGTGCTTCGACAGGACGAAGAGGTCGAGCGGCTCGTAGTAGAACACCGGGTGTTCGGCATGAAGCCGCGCATAGACCTCCTGCCGGTCCTCGAAATAGAAGTCCGGGTTTTCGATCTGAACGTCGTCGCTGGTCAGTGTCGTCATCTGCTTACTCGCCGATCTCTCGAAGGCGCTGATTGTTCGGGGCGAGTCCCACAGGGACCGTGGTGCATCAGGACTTCCAGGACGCTCTGGGGCCGAGCAACTGCCCGCCGTCGACGACGAGCTGTGTGCCGGTGATGTAGCTGGAGTCGTCGGATGCCAGGAACAGTGCCGCCGCGGCGATTTCGTCCGGTCGGCCGATACGCGGGATCGTCATCCGTCCGAACCAGGAGTCCTTGTCCAATGCGGCGAAGTCGGGCCCCGTGTTCATCGGTGTCTCGACCCCACCCGGGTGCAGGGAGTTGACCCGAATGCCGTGCTCCCCCACCTCGCGGGCTGCCGCCCGCGCATACGCGGCATTGCCGGCCTTGCTGACCGCATAAGGGATGAATCCCGGTCCCACGGACATCGAGGCGATGGATGACATGATCACCACCGATCCGCCTCCGGCTTCGATCATCCCCGGCAGACACGCCTGGGTGCCGAGGATCGGGCCGAGCACGTTGATGCCGACGGCCACGCCCAGCGAATCCGCGTCGGTGGAAGCGACAGTGCCCTGCGTCATGACACCGGCGTTATGGATCAACGCCGTCGGCCAGTGCCCGAATTCCTCCCGGCACAGCGAGACAGCGCTGTCCCAGTCGTTCCTCTCACGGACGTCCACGTGGAGGTACCGGGCCGACTCCCCTAGTTCGGCGGCCAGTTCGGCCCCCTCGGTGTCCAGGATGTCCGCGATCAGGACGCGCGCGCCGGCGTCGACGAAGCAGCGCGCCATGGCCGCACCGATGCCACGAGCACCGCCCGTGATGATGGCAGCTCGACCGAGAAGTCGGCCCGAGTCGCTCCCTCTACTCATGAAGTCCACTCGCCTCAGTGTGGGAAACCTACCGATCACCACTCCATCGGAAGAACCTTGCTCATCCGCGGAGTGTTCATTTTTGCATACATTAAAGCTATGGTGGCTTCAGATCAACGTCAAGTGGTCCTGCCGCACTCCAGGGGCAGAACTCCACATTGGCCGGCTCTGAACGTCTCACTCGGTGCTATGTATGCAGAAGTACGTTCACAAGAGAGGTGTCTCGTGCGGGACAACCGAACCAAGATGCGGATGTCATCGGGCCGACCGGCCCTGGGTGTGTCGCTCACCATCCCCGACGCCTTCGTCGCGGAAGCCATCGGCGCGGGCGACTTCGACTTCGTCCTGATCGACATGGAGCACGCCCCCATCTCGATCGACGCGCTCCAGACCATGCTCGTCGCACTTCGGGCTTCTGCGTCGACGGTGCTCGTCCGCCCCAGCGCCAACGACACTGCGCTGATAGGCCAGATACTCGATCTGGGCGCCGAGGGGGTGGTCGTACCAGGCGTACATGACGCCGAACAGTGCACCGCGGCCGTCAGCGCTACGCACTACCCCCCGACCGGGACGCGCGGCTTCGGACCGCGCCGAGCGGCCCGCCTCGACGGCGGTCGCTCGGAGTACATAGCGCGAGCCGACAAGGAGATTGCCGCGTTCGTCATGATCGAGCACGCGAAGGCTGTCTCCCACATCGACGCCATCCTGGATACGCCCGGGCTCGACGGGATCATGGTTGGACCCGCCGATCTCGCCGTGTCGATGGGACACCTGCACGATCTCAACCACCCGGCGGTCAAGGCCGCCATCGACAAAGTGGCGGCGGCGTGTGAACGGCACTCGGTCCCGTTCGGCATCTTCGCCCCGGCCGAGGCATCGGCCCGCATGTGGACGCGGCGGGGCGCCCGGTTTGTCGCGGTCGGCGCCGACACCCAGTTCATCGACCAGGGCGTCGCGCGCACCAAGTCACTGATCGGGGAACTGAGTCCGACCGACTGAGTCCGACCGATGCAGCCGGACGCAGCTTCCAGGCGGCCGGCAGGACCGCGCAGATCTGCCCCCGGGGGGGGCGAGAGCGGCCCGCAGCCCACACTTGTCATGTGGGCCGCGGGCCGCTCTCGCGGTATGACAGGCCCTCAGGAAACCGCGGCCGGAGCAGGCAAGGGCAGGCCGAACACAACTGCGCGTGCGTTCGCGGTGCCCGCGAGTGCTGATGTCTCCCCGAACTCGGAGAAGATGACGGTCTGCGGCTCGTAGACGGCCCCGTCGAGGGTCAGCTGACCGTCAATGATCCACAGCAGCTGCGTCCGCTCAGCAGTCAGATCCAGGACCCCGTCGGCCACATCCCACCGGTAGTTGGCGACGTACACGTCGTCCTCGGTGAAGCGGCCGAGCGTCTTGGCCGAGACGCCGTGGCCCTGCGATCGCCAGACGAATCCCTCCGGCTCCATGATCACCGGTTGCGGGTAGCGAGGTGTGGGATAGACGAGCTTCCGCTGGTTGAAGGTCTCCCAGACCGCGTTGCGACCGTCGGCGCGATGTTCCGTGCCTTCCGCGTCGACGGTGATGTAGTAGCCGTCCCGGAACTCGCCGCGCTTCTGCATCTCGGTGTAGGTCTCGTCGTGCTGAGCCCGGGTAACCCAGTTCTCGCCCCACTGGATCAGCAGAAGCTCAGCTTCCTCGATCGTCTCCGGCCCGTACGCGGCGCCGGCCGGGAAGAACACCGACTGCCCCTCGGATGACACCTGGTAGTGGCCGAAGTCGGGCGTACCGCTGACGGTGTACCGGATCTGGTCGAAGTTGTGCTTGTGCCGCGGGGCACTGAACGTGCCGTGCCCGCCCTCGTAGCGCACGAGGTCCGCGGTGTACCCGAACCCCGGCGACACCTCTCCCTCATGCACGAGCTTGCGGTGTACGCGGCCTGGCCGGTTGGACTTGCTGACGAGGCTCCACGGAATCTTCGCCGTCTCGATCACATGCATATCGACTCCCATCGGTGCCGACGCGCCGTCGGTTGCGCGCCAGTTGCTTACATACGAGGAGCGTGCGCGGACTGCCGAAAGCCGTGCGCGGCGGTGGCGAACGCAGGTGGAGGGCACATCGGCCGAGAGGGTCGCTGACGAGGTGTCAGCGCCCCTCGGTCAGGACGGTGCCGTCATGCGGCATCCGTCGGTTCGCGGTCCAGGATGATCGCCTTGGGCTCCAGATAGGGCATGAGGCCTTCACGGCCGCCCTCGCGGCCGATGCCTGACTGCTTGAAGCCGCCGAAGGAGAAGGCATGGGAGTTGCGGTGCGCGTTGTGGCCCACGGTGCCCGAACGGATGCGCCGGGCGACCTGCCAGGCGCGGTTGTCGTCATTGGTGAACACCGCGCTGTTCAGACCGTACGGGCTGTCGTTGGCGACACGGATCTGGTCCGCCTCGTTCTCCGCCGGGATGACGCTCAGGACGGGGCCGAACGCCTCGGTGCAAGCAAGGGAGGAGTGGTTGTCCACATTGCCGAAGAGGGTCGGCTCGATGAACCAGCCCTTGTCGAGCCCGGCCGGCCGGTGACCGCCCGCCGCCAGCTGGGCGCCCTCCTCGACCCCCTGCCCGATGAGCCGCTCGATGGTGTCCCGCTGCCTCTGTGCGGCCACGGGTCCCATGTCGCTGGCGGAGTCGAACTGATCACCGACCTTGACCTTGGCGAACTCGGCGCTGAGCGCCTCGACAAGGTCGTCGTGCCGGTGCCTGCTGACGATGACCCGGGTCAGGGCGGAGCACACCTGGCCGGTCAGCTCCATGGTCGAGTCCGCGAGGGAGGCGGCTGCCTTTTCCACGTCATAGTCGTCCAGGACCAGTGCAGCCGACTTACCGCCGAGCTCCAGGTTGACCCGGGCGACGCGGTCGGCGCACAGCGCGGCGATCCGCTTGCCGGCCGCGGTCGAGCCGGTGAAGCTCACCTTGTCGACACCCGGGTTGGTCACCAGCGCCTCGGATGCGGGCCGATGTGCCGTCACCACGTTGACGACCCCGGCAGGCAGTCCGACCTCCTCGGCGATCTCGGCCAGGAGGTAGCCGGCCGAGGGCGACTCGGGCGAGGACTTCAGTACGACCGAGCAGCCCGCGATGAGCGCCGGAGCGAGCTTGAACGACAGCGCGACGATCGCGGCGTTCCACGGCACGATCGCCCCGACGACGCCAACCGGCTCACGCGCGAGCCAGCCGTAGCCACCCCCCGCCGGGGTGTGCCGCTCGACCCATTCGAAGTCGTCGGCCAGGCTCGCGTAGAAGTCGTAGATGCCCGAAATTCGGGCCGAACGGACCTCGGCGTCGCCGTGGAGAATGCCCATCTCCGACGCCCAGGTGTACGCGACCTCGTCCTGTCGCTTGCGCAGCCCTTCGGCGATGGCGCGGATGTACTCGGCTCGCTCGGCCGGGGTCATGAAGGGCCAGGGGCCCTCATCGAACGCGTGCCGGGCCGCGGCCACGGCACGGCTGACGTCGTCGGGCTTGGCCTCTGCGACCTGAAGGTAGACCTCCTCGGTGGCCGGCTGAATGACGTCGATGAGATCGCTGGTCGACGGCTTCACCCACTGGCCGCCGATGTAGAAGCGGTCAGGGTGCTTGATGGGAGCGGCTGCAAACTTCGGTGCGGTCACTGCGGTCTTCTCCAGAGTGTTGAAGCTGGAAAGAAATGGGGTCCCCGTCCCGGGTCATGGCAGGGGTCAGGGGACATCGGGCCCTGCCCCGGCGTCGAGCACCAGGTCGATCAGCAGGGGACGGTCGTGGGTGCGGATGGCGTGCACCACGGCCTCGCGGTCGTCCTCGGTTGTCAAGGTGACGCCGGAACCACCGAGCGGCTTCGCCGCGGCGGCGGGATCAGGCGATGTCTGCGCGATGTGTGTTCATTTTCGCATACAAAAGTATCGCTCGGTTGCCCCGGGCGCTGTCAACAGGTTGGGGCCACGAGCAGCTCGAGCACCACTACTGTTGTAGGTAGGGAATGACGTCTACCCACGGAGTTCGACCGCCAGGAGGGCGATACAGCCGCTCTGGTCCAGCACAACAGGGCGCACCCGGGCAGTACAGGGGTCTGTCCGGGCCGATGCCTAATACCCCCTACCTAAGGCGGGGGTATACTCGCGGGCGCAGGCGGAGCAAAAGGTCCACACCACAGCGAGCCGCGCCCCAGCCCCCGTGTGAAGGGATCCCATTTCATGGCCCGGAAGGTCGCGAACTACGGCAACGCTCCCCGGCTCGATGCCCGCGTGATCAGCGCTTTGACGGAGCTCGGGTTCTCGCAGTACGAGGCGCGCACCTACGCAGGCCTGATCGGGCGCGAGCCGCTGACCGGTTATGGCGTCTCCAAGGAGACGAACGTCCCGCAGCCCAAGGTCTACGAGACGCTGACCCGACTCGTGGAACGCGGCGCGGTGGTACAAGTCAGCGATTCCCCCGCGAAGTTCATCGCCGTACCGCCGTCGCGCGTACTCAACGAGTTGGAGTCCACGTTCCGCCAGCGGCTGGCCACGGTGGAACTGGAGATCTCCCGACTGCGGCCGGCCAAGGCCGACGTACAGGCACTGCGGCCGTTCCAGGAGGCGACGTCCTGGGTGGACATCGCGAGCACGGCCCGGCAGCTCATCGCCGGGGCCACCGAGCGGGTGTACGTCTCCGGCCACAGCTCCCACCTGGAGGCGCTCACCGATGCCATTGCCGACGCCGACCGGCGCGGCGTCCGCGCCACGGTGCTGTGCTTCGGCGAGCCGCCCTTGACCCTGAAGAACGGCACGGTGATCAGGCACAGCAGCACCGACGGCACGGTGTACCGACATCACCAGGCGCGGCACCTCGCACTCACCTGCGACGTGGGCGCCTCGCTGTGGGCCCTGGCCCCCGAAGGCGACGCCTGGGAGGCCATCCTGTCTCCCGACGACACGTTGCTCGCCGCGCTGGTGAAGGGCTTCATCCGGCACGACGTCTTCATGCAGCGCACATACCGCGACTTCGGCGAGGAGATGCGCGCCCGCTACGGCAGTGGACTCGAGGGGCTGTTCGACTCGGTGGCGAACGCGTCCGGCAGCGGGGGCACTGGGGAATCGCTGCCCGGCTCAGAGCCGGACGAGGACGGCTTGCGTTCACTGGCCTGAGTCGACGGCCGCACCCGTCGACTCCCTCTCCTGTCACTCAGCGGGCGAGGAGCACCGCATCGAGGGTCACGCACTCGGTCCCGGACTCACTGACGACCATCCTCAGCGGGTTGACCTCGACCTCGGCGATGCGCTCGGTCTCCGCAAGGAACATCGTCGCGAACGCCTGTACCACCCGGGTGAGTTCGGCCAGGTCGGCCGGCCGGCCACCGCGGACACCCTTCATGCGCTGCCACAGTCGCAGCGGCCGCAGCGCACGTACGAACTGCTCGTCCGTGAAGGGCATCGCGAGGTGCAGAACGTCCTTCTCTATCTCGGTCTCGACACCGCCGGTGCCGACGGTCAGCACGGAGCCGAACACCTCGTCGTGGTGCGCGCCGACCAGCACATCGAGCCCGTCGCCCACCATCTCTTGCACGTAGACCCCGGTGGCCACGAATCCGTGGGCGGCGAGCCGGTCGGAGTCGGTCATCGTCGCGTAGGCACGCGCCGCCTCGTCCGGTGAGCCGATGCCCAGGGCGACACCGCCGACCTCGGTCTTGTGCACCAAGCCCTCGGCGGCCAGCTTCATCGCCACGGGCCGCCCGATGCCGCGCTGCGCGTCGGCCGCCGCCTGCCCGGACGTCACGAACGTCTCGGCCGGGAAGCGCAGGCCATAGCGGCGCAGCAGTTCGCCGGCCTCGTCGTAGCTCAGCGCGGCCGGGGTGGCGCCCGGCGAGTGGTCCGCGACGCCGACCGGTTCGGCGCCGGAATCCGATTCCGGTCCCCGGCCCACGGCCGCCCACTCCACGACACGGGTCAGCGCCGTCACGGCGCGCTTGAGACCGTCGAAGGGCGCGAAGCCGGCGCCGGATAGCACCGCATGGCCCCCGCCGTGCTTGGGTGACATCCACACCGGGATGAGCAGGGTGTCGTGCGTGGCCGCGATCTCCAGCGCGTCCGTGGTCACCGACACGGTGCTGTCGCCGTAGTCCGCAGGCATCGCGAAGAGGATCGAGCCGACGTTCGGGTCGTCACAGATCAACTGGAAGACCGCCCGGTTCAGTTCGGAGTCGGTGAACACCTTCGTGGTGAGATCGACCGGGTTGTCGACGAAGCCGAAACTGGGCGCCCGCTCCGCCAGGGCCCGGGCGGTATCGGGGGCGAACTCGGCCAGTCGGAGCCCCGCGGCGCCGATCATGTCAGCGCCCAGTGACGCCGTGCCGCCGGAGAAGGAGTAGACGCACACCTGACCGGCTCGGCGGATGTCCGTGTCGAGGGCCTTCACCAACAGCAGTAGTGTCTCGGCCAGTTCGTCGACGTCGTCGACGCGGATGACACCGTACTGCCGGAACACCGCGTCGGCGACGTCGTCGTTCCCGGCTATCGACGCGGTGTGCGACGCCGCGGTCTGCTGCCCGTACTCGGAACGACCGATCTTGAGCACGACCAGCGGCTTGCCCGCCTCCTGGGCGCGTCGCGCCGCCGCAATGAACTTCGCGCCGTCGCTGAATCCCTCCACCACGGCCCCGATCACCCGGAGCCGGTCGTCGTCGACCATGTGATGGATGAAGTCGCTGACATCGAGGTCCGCCTCGTTGCCGGGCGAGGCCCACAGCCCGATGCCGAGGCCACGGTCGCGCCACTGCATGATCGCGCGGCCCAGCCCGCCGCCTTGCGTGACCAGCCCCACCGGGCCGAGGCTGACGTCGTCCCCCGCGACCGGTGACATGGTCAGCAGTACCTTGTCCGCGTTGTTCGTCAGTCCCGGCGAGTTGGGTCCGTACACCCTCATTCCGGCCGCGTGTGCGACCTCGACCACCTGCCGCTGCAGGTCGTCCCCCGAGTCGTCGGTCTCGGAGAATCCCGAGCTGAACACCATGACGTGCTTGACCCCCGCCGAGGCGCAGTCCTTGACGACGTCGAGCACCATGCCGGCCGCGACCAGGACGATCGCAACATCGACCGGCTCTCCGGGGATGGCGCTCACGGTCGGGTAGGCCGGGTCCCCGAGGACGGTCTCGTACGCCGGGTTCACCGGAAAGGTGCCGCCGGGGATGTCGGAGTTGTTACGGACGTTGTTGTAGGTCGAGTGCCCGAAGGAGCCCGGCCGATCGGACGCGCCGATGACGGCCACGCGGTTCGGGCGGACCAGCCGGGAGATGTCCGCGAAGGACGACATCGAGATCACCTGTTCCGTGGGTTGCTGAGCGAGCTTGTGCTGTGCACCGGTTCACGAGCTGGGCTACTCACCGGGCGGACCTGGCTTGGTGCCGACAATGCAGATGAAGCAGACGCAGTCGCCGGGCGCCCCGCCGAGATTCTGGGTAAGGCCCAGGCCACGATCGGCGGTGGCCACCTGCCGGTCACCGGCTTCACCGCGTAGTTGCAGCCAGCACTCGTAGACCATGCGCAAGCCGCTGGCGCCCACCGGGTGCCCGAAGCTCTTCAGGCCGCCGTCGGGGTTCACCGGCAGGTCACCTGTGCGGTCGAAGCGGCCGTCCAGGACGTCCTGCCACGCCTTGCCCCGCTCGGCGAAACCGAGATCCTCCATCAGCACGATCTCGGTGACGGTGAAGCAGTCGTGCACCTCGGCCAGTGCCAGCTCCCGTCGCGGATCGGTGATCCCGGCCTGCTCGTAGGCACCCCGTGCGCACTCCACGACTTCCGGGAAGTGCGTGAAGTCGTAGTCCTCGTCGGCAGCACCGGACCCGCTGCCGGTGACCAACGACAGTGCCTTGATGTAGAGCGGCTTGTCGGTGTAGAGATGCGCGTCCTCGGCCCGTACGACGATCGCGGCGGCGGCGCCGTCGGCGACGCCCGAGCAGTCCAGCACGCCCAGGGTTCCGGCGACCAGCGGTGAGCCGGCGATCGTCTCCTTCGAGATTGCCTTGCGGAACTGGGCCCGTGGATTCAGAGCCCCGTTGGCGTGGTTCTTCCACGCGACATGGGTCATGGCCGCCCGGAAGTCCTCCGGTGCGACGCCATGGCGCTCCTGGTATGCGGGAGCCAGCAGGCTGAAGTTCGCCGGAGCCGAGGTGTTCACCCGGGTCCCGTCGTCCTGGATCTTCGGCGAGATGAGCCCGGCGTAGCCGGTGTCCTTGAGCTTCTCGACCCCCACCGCCATCGCCACGTCGACCGCGCCCGAGGCGACGGCGTACACGGCCGCGCGCAGGGCTTCCGAACCGGTGGCGCACATGTTCTCCACCCGTGTCACCGGCTTGCCCTCCAGGCGCAGCGGGCGGGTGAGCGCCATGCCGCTGATCCCGGAGACGTAGGTGCCCAGCCAGTATGCGTCGATGTCGTCGAGCGCCATGTCCGCCGCGCCAAGGGCGTCGGTGACGGCATCGACGGCGAGCTGGTTGGCGCTGCGGTCGAAGTGCTCGGTGAACCGGGTACAGCTCATCGAGACGATGGCCACCCGGTCACTGAGGCTGTGCTGTGCCACTGTCGCCTCCTAACTCTCGTTCTGCGCGGCCGCGTTGCGCGGGCGCATCTTCCAGACGTAGTTGTGGATCCCGTCGACGGTCGCTCCCCGGCGGAAGGTGGGGACGACCTCGTCTCCGACGTCGAGCGGGCCCCGCACGTCGGTCAGCTCGCACTGCAGTCGTCCGCCGTCCTCGAAGGCGACGATCGCGCTGACGAGCGGAGGGCTGGGCGAGAACGCGAGCCGGTCGACGGTGAAGGTGACGATGCGGGCGGCCCTGTCTCCGGCCGGGACGGGGTCGAACCCGTCGACGGTTCGGCACCGGTAGCAGACTTCGGGCAGCGGGTACTGCACGGCGCCACACGTGCGGCATCGGCCACCGATCATGGAGAGCTTGTACCGCCGGTTGCGCCAGGCGAACGGCGCGGAGGGCCGGTCCGGGTCGGGCCGGCGCGGCCGCTCCCCCACGATCCGCCGCCGCCAGAGCAGATACTGCGGGTAGTTGATCACCGCTCCGACGCCGAGAGCGTCGCGCAGTGGCCGCGGGCGAGCGTCGACGATGGTGTCGGCGGCTCGCAGAATGATCGCGTCGGCGCCGTCGGCAAGCGACACCAGCAGCAACTTCTCGCCGGGTTCGGCCACGTCGAGCAGGTCGGCGAGCACCAGGCCGATCTGCGCCGTGCCCGCGTTTCCGATGAGGTCGGCGAGATCGACACCGTGCTGCTGCGCGCCTGTCCTGCGCCGGACGGCGTTGCCGACGGTGCGCACGGCCCGCGCATTGATGCCGGCGACGGCGAAGCGGGCGACGCCGGCCAGATCGACTCCCTGCTCGGTCAGCGCGGCCAGTACCTGTTCCGCCAGCTCCGCGTACCGCTGCTCGCCGAACCGCTCCTCCCACGTCCCGGCGTCCGTGGTACCGGGCGCGCGCCAGCGGTCGATGAACTCGGCTGTGACCGCGGCGGTGTTCGTGATCCGGGCGACTGTCGCGTCGTCGCCGAACAGGAATGCCGCGGCCGCGTCCCCGCCGGTGCGTTCGTCGGCGCCGCCGACGGCTCCGCCCCTCCGATCGGCCAAGACAGCGAGGCCGCCGTCACGTGCCGCCGCGAGCAGCGCCGCTGCACCGGAGCGCAGACTGGCACCGAGGTCCACGGCCGCGGTGTCCGAGCTCAGGTCCAGCGCGGCGTGCACGGTCGTCGCGTTCGTCTTGTCGACGTACACCGGATCAGAGGTAGCGAACCAGAGACTGCGCGCGTCCGTCTCTCGGCCGTGCACCACGGGGAGCGCGGCCGCCACACCGAGGGTCGTGGAGTCCTCGTCGTAGCTGGCGACGGCGCGCTCACCGTGGGCGTCCGCGCCCAGCGCGGCCGCAATGTCCGACCTTCGCAGTCTGTACTGCGGAACATAGCTGTGGTATCCGACGATGCCGGTCACGCGTCGCCCCTCCTTGGTCGTCTGTACACGTGAGGTGTGCTGTACACGTGAGGTTCGTCTAGCGCAGGGCCGAGACGCCGAGAAGCGCCTTGCCGATCTGCAGGACCTGGATCTGCGACGTCCCTTCGGGGATGGTCGCTTCGCGGGCGTCCCGGAACAGCCGCTCGGCCACGTTGCCTTCCATGAGTCCCGCGGCACCGAAGACCTGCACCGCCCTGGTGGCGGCTTCGTTGGCAGCCTCCGAGCAGAAGTACTTCGCCATGGAGCACTCGACGCGGGCGTCGATGCCCGCGTCCAGCAGGCGTGCGGCCGACTGGTAGACGTGGCGAGCGGCGTTGGCCCGCGTGGCGATGTCGACGACGAGCTGCTGCACGAGCTGGAAGCCGGCAAGCTGACGGCCGAACTGGTGGCGCGTTCTCGCGTGGTCGGTCGTCGCCTCGAGTGCCGCCTGGGCGATGCCGGTGCAGCCGGCGCTGACGTTCAGGCGACCGCCGTTGACCGCGCGCATGGCCAGCGACAGGCCTCGCCCGACCTCGCCGAGCACGTTCTCCGCGGGGACCACCACGCCGTCGAATTCGATGTCGCAGCAGGTCACGGCACGTACCGGCAGGTGTGGCCGGTCGGTCGTGCGATATCCGTCCCCACGTTCGACGAGGAACGCGGTGACGCCGTGGGAGCCGAGATCCGGGTCGACGGTCGCCAGCACGACGCCGAAGTCGCCGTGGCTCGCGTTGGTGATGTAGGCCTTGCGGCCGGTCAGCCGGTACGCCCCGCCGGGCAGGCGCTCGGCGCGTGTCGACAACGCTGTGGCGTCCGAGCCGGCGCCCGGCTCGGTCATGGCGAACCAGCCCAGCCGCTCGCCCGCGAGCAGCGGCCGCAGGAACCGGTCCTTCTGCTCTTCCGTGCCCGCTGCCGAGAGGAGTTCGGCCACGAGGGTAAGGATGTTGGTCGTGGTGCGGATGCTGCCCCAACAGCGGCCGGCCTCCTCCATGAGGAGTGCGCTCTGCAGATGCGACAGGCCGAGTCCGCCGTCACTCGCCGGGATCGCGCCGCGCACGAACCCGATGTCGAGCAGATCGGGCACGATCTCCATCGGGAAGGTGCGGTCGCGTTCGGCATCCGGGATGAGCGGCGCGACGCCGTCCAGGTAGGTGCGGGCGCGTTGCACGAGTTCGACGGTCACCTCATCGAGCAGGGCCCAGTGGCTGGGCCCTGCCGAGGGGGCCGCGATGGGCGCTGTCAGCTGAATCGCCCCCCGGAAACGTGCAGGACCTCGCCGGTGAGGAACCCCGCCTCCTTGGAGGCCAGGTAGAGGATGGCTGCCGCGATATCGCTGGGCTCACCCAGGCGCTTGATGCTGTTGGCCTTGACGGCACGCTCGGCGATCGCTTCGAAGGTCTCCAGGTTGCGCAGCGACTCCGTCTCGATCAGACCGGGGGCGATCACGTTGGCCGTGACTCCCTTACGTCCCAGCTCCTTGGCGACCGACTTGGTCAGGCCGACCACCCCGGCCTTGGCTGCCGAATAGTTCGCCTGGCCGGGGTTGCCCTGCCAGGCACGGGAGGCAAGCGTGACAATGCGGCCGTACCCCTGATGGGTCATCAGCCGTGCCGCCTCCCGAACGCAGAAGAAGGTCCCGGTGAGGCAGACGGCGATGACGTCGGACCATTCCTCGTCACTCAGGTCGGTCAGACGGCGATCGCGCGGAAAGCCATGGCTGGTGACCAGGATGTCCAGGCGGCCGTGGCGGCGTTCGATGTCGGCGAAGGCCGCTCCGACGGCCCCGGAGTCCGTGACGTCGAGCGTCACGGACTCGACGGGCTTGGCGTCCGCGACGGCGTCGGCGCAGTCGGCCGCCGCTCGTGCGAGCGCTTCGGAGTTGACGTCGGCGATGACGACCTGTGCGCCGGCTGCCGCGAGCCACGTCGCGGCTTCCCGGCCGAGGCCGCCGGCGCCGCCGGTAATCAGCGCGACCTGACCGCGCAGGTCGCTGAGGCCATGAGACATCGCGTTTCCTCTCACGTGGATGGGATCGATCCGTCGACTCGATGTGGACGGGATCCGTCAGTGGGTGCTCGACCGGAGATTGCGGCTAGAGGGTGCGCGCGATGATCTCTTTCATGATCTCGTTCGCTCCGCCGTACACCTTCTGGACCCGGGCGTCGGCGTACATCCGCGCGATCGGGTACTCCTCCATGTAGCCGTAGCCGCCGAACATCTGCACACACTCGTCGAGGACCTTGCACTGGACGTCGGACAGCCACCACTTGGCCATCGCCGCGGTCTCGTTGTCGAGTCGGTCCTCGCCGATCGCGACGATGCAGTGGTCGACGAACAGCCGGGCGGCCTTGGCTAGCGTGGCGCACTCGGCGAGCACGAAGCGGGTGTTCTGCTGCTCGTACAGCGGCTTGCCGAACACCTTGCGTTCCTTGGTGTATTCGAGTGTGAGCTGCACAGCCTTCTCCGTCTGTACGACGGCGTTCACCCCGAGGATCAGCCGCTCCTGCGGCATCTGGGTCATCAGGGCCGGGAAGCCCGCGCCCTCGGCGCCGATACGGTTGGTGACGGGCACACGGCAGTTGTCGAAGAACAGCTCGGAAGTATCGGCGGCATGCTGGCCGATCTTTCGCAGCGGCGCGCCCCGGGAGAAGCCCTCCGCCTGATCGGCCTCGACAGCGATGAGCGTGATCGCCTTGGGATCCTCGCTGTCCTCCAGCTTGACGGCGACGATGACGAGGTCGGCGGTCTGGCCGTTGGTGATGAAGGTCTTCGTCGCGTTGATGACGTAGTCGTCGCCCTCGCGACGGGCCTTGCCCGTCATGGCGCGCACATCGCTGCCGGCGCCCGGCTCGGTCATGGCGATCGCGCCGATCGTCCTGCCCTCGACCATCGCCGGCAGCCATCGCCGCCGCTGCTCCTCCGTGCCGTACTTGAGGATGTAGTCGGTGACCACACCACTGTGCACGTTGTTGCCCCAGCCCTTCTCGACCGCCCGGGACTGCTCCTCGGTGATCACGACCTGGTGCAGGACGTTGCCTCCGGGGCCGCCGTACTCCTCCGGGACGGTGGGACACAGCAGGCCCAGCTTGCCGGCCTGCTGCCAGAATTCGCGGTCGACATAACGCTGTTCGGACCACGCGGCCATCCTCGGGGCAGCCTCGCGCTCGAAGAAGCGGCGCGCGAGGTCACGCAGGGCCTTCAGGTCGTCAGTCATCCAAGGGGACACGTACTCGCTCATCGCTCAACCTCGGTCGTCGTGGGGTCAGTTCCGAATTCCGCGGATCCGCGCAGCGTGGGAGTGCCGTCGGCGAGGCGGGCTTCCACATCGAGGACGACGGTGCGCCCACCGGCGTGGTCGTCGACCTCTCGCACCGTGCCCCGGCACGTGACGGCCGCGTGGACCGGCGTCTTGGCCACGAACCGCACGGTCCACGAGCGCAGCTGCGCCTGCGGTAGATGCGCTGTGAGCAGAGTCCCGAGGTAGGCCATCGACAGCATCCCGTGGGCGAACACATCCGGCTCACCCGCGGCGCGGGCGGCGTCGATGTCGATGTGGATGGGGTTGTGGTCGCCCGAGGCACCCGCGAACAGCGCGAGCGTGGCACGGGTGATCGGGGGCAGGACCAGTGGAGCCAGCTCGTCGCCCACTGCCAGTGTCCGCAGGTCACTCATGCTGCACCGTCCCACTTGACGGCGAGGACGTTGGTCAGCTCGGCGACCGGTTCGCCGAGCCGGGTCACCGTCGCCGTGCGCTGGAGAAGCCCTAGCTTGCCCTCGCGCTTCTCGGTGTAGTCGGTGATCTTGAGATCGAAGTCGAGTCGGTCGCCCGCGAAGCACTGGCGGTGGTAGGTGAACGTCTCGCCGGCATGGAGGGCGCTGCGCAGGTTCGCACCCAGGAGGTCAAGTGCGCGGTACGCATCCGGCCGGCGCATCTCAAGGCTGAACAGGTACGTGGGCGGGACGAGCAGGTCCGGATAGCCGGCCGCATGTGCGGCCGCTGGTTCGTGACACACGGGCCGCAGGTCGCCGATGGTCCGGGCGAAGAAACGAAGCGGGTCACGCTCGACAACGACCGAGAAGCCCGGCAGTTGGTAGCCCACGATTTCCTTCCGCGGCACTGATCCCTCCTTCACAGAATTCATCCACTAATGCATACACTATGGGCAGCCAGACGAACAAGGCTTGGGGGCTGGACGCACGGCAACGAGGAACAGAGGAGGGCCGGACGCTGAAGCAACGGGCATCGCGACCACGGACGACTATTGCTACCTACCATCGTAGTAAGTAACATCCGTGTGCGATCACGGTAAGCCGTCCCGGCCTTGCAGCCGCCCTCCGGCGAACACAACCACCAGGGTGTCCCAGCGCCGGGTCCACGGGCGGGCGCTGAGGCCGGGACGGCCCGAACCAAATCGAGAAACCTACGGAGGCAACCAGTGGGAGAAGCGGTACTCGCCGGTGTCCGGATCGTCGACCTGTCGGAGCAGGTGCCGGGCCCCTACGCCACCCGCTTGCTCGCCGGCCTGGGGGCCGACGTCATCAAGGTGGAGCGGCCCGACTCCGGAGATCGACTGCGACACCGCCCGGTCATGTTCGACGCGGAGAACCGTGGCAAGCGCGATCTTTCGATCGACCTCAAGGCGCCCGAGGGCCGAGCTGCTCTGCTGCGCCTGATTGCCTCGGCCGACGTCCTCGTCGAAGGCTTCCGACCCGGTGTCATGGAGCGGCTCGGCCTCGGCTTCGAAGCACTGACCGAGACGAACCCGAAACTGATCTACCTCTCGATATCGGGATACGGCGCGGACGGGCCGTACCGTGACCTGCCCGGCCACGACTTCCAGTACCTCGCCTTCGCCGGCGCCATCCCTTGCCCCCAGACGTACTTCGCGGCCGACTACGTCCCCACCACACTGCCGGTGGCGGACATGGGCACCTCCGTGTACTCAGTGCTCGCGGTCGTACTCGCGCTGCTCGAGAAGCAGCGCGACCCCGACACGTTCACCGCACGCCACCTGGACATCGGCATGTCCGACTGCACACTGGCGCTGATGGAGCCGCGCATCGCCGAAGCTCTCAGTGAGCCGTCGTCCGCGGCGGCACTGGTGCGCCCCGGCTACGGCGTCTATGCCACAGCGGACGGCCGCTACGTCAGCATCGGTGCGCTGGAAGACCACTTCTGGAAGCGTCTCGTCGATGCCCTCGGTCTCGACGAACTCGCGCACGAACGGTTCGCCGCCTACCAGGACCGGCGCCGGTTGATCGACCAGATCGAGAAGCCGCTTCGCGAGCGGGTAGCCGGATTTACGCGGGACGCCCTCATCGAGCTGCTCGTACGCCACGACGTGCCGGTTGCGCCGGTCAATGACCTGCACGAGGCGGCCGAGGATCCCCATTTCCGCGCCCGCGGCATGGTCTACCAGGTTCCGGGGGACGAGCGGCCGCGGGTCGCCGAATGGCCGGTAGCCCTGGACCACTTCGCCGACCGCGGCCGCCTCACCCCCACACCGCAACTCGGCCAGCACAGCCGCGACGTACTGACCGAGTACGGCTTCGGCAACAACGAGATCAACGACCTCATCGCCTCCGGTGTCGTCCGCCAGGCCGACACCACACCCGACCACTGACCATCGCCGTAACCGCACCGGACTACGACGCGTCACCGAGCCCCGAGGAGCCACCATGGATTGGTCTTCGTACCGCCACCTCACCTTCGACTACCCCGCCGACGGCGTACTGCTGATCAAGATCAACCGGCCGGAACGGCTGAACGCGATGAACCCGGTTCTGCACACCGAACTCAGCACCGTATGGCTCGACGTCGACAAGGACGAGAGCTGCCGGGCGGTGGTCATCACCGGGGAGGGCAAGGCGTTCTCGGCCGGTGGTGACTTCGACATGGTCGAAGCGACGCTGGGCAGCTACAAGGTCGTCACCCAGCTGTTCAAGGAAGCGGCCGACATAGTCCACAACATCACCGACATCAGCAAGCCGGTGATCTCCGCGATCAACGGCACCGCCGTCGGTGCGGGTCTTGCCGTCGCGCTCACCGCGGACATCAGCGTCATGTCCGAGACCGCCCGTTTCACCGACGGCCACCACAAGCTCGGCGTGGCCGCCGGCGACCACGCGGCCTTCATCTGGCCGCTGCTGTGCGGAATGGCGAAGGCCCGTTACTACCTGCTGACCAACGACTTCATCGACGGCCGCGAGGCAGAGCGCATCGGCCTGGTCAGCAAGTGCGTCCCGACCGACGAGGTGCTCCCGGAGGCCCTGCGGATCGCCTCTCAGCTCGCTGCCGGACCCCGGCGGGCCACGGCCGCCACCAAGCGCACCCTCAACCACTGGGTCCGGCAGGCGACGCCGATCTTCGAGAACGCGCTGGCAATGGAGATGCTGCAGTTCTTCGGCGATGACGCACGCGAGGGCTACCAGGCGATGCGGGAGAAGCGCGCGCCGAAGTTCCCCTCCAGCCTCGGGACGGAGTCCTGACGATGAGTCACAGCGTCGTCCCTCTCGACGACGGGCGTCTTTACTTCGAGGACGTGCCGCTGGACCGCCCGTTCGTCACGTCCGGCCGGACCATCACCGAGGCCGACATCGTCGGCTTCGCCGGGTTGTCCGGCGACTGGAACTCCTTGCACGTCGACGCCCATGCGGCCGCGGCGACTCGGTTCGGCGAGCGCATCGCACACGGCCTGCTCGTGCTGTCGATCGCGTCGGGCATGACGACAAGGCTGCCCATCCTGCACGGCCTCCAGCCCTCGCTGCTCGGTATGACAGGCATGTCGTGCAGCTGGCCGGCACCAGCCCGCATCGGTGACACCGTCCGCATCGAGCTGACCTTCACCCAGGCCGAGTTGACCCGCAGCGGCACCCGTGGCCTGGTCACCGAACGGCGGCGGGCACTCAACCAGAACGACGAAGTGGTGCTCGACAGCGAGTGGTCGCTGCTCGTCGCAGCGCGGCCGAAGGACGCCTCGTGAACGACGTCCGTCTGGAGACCGCCGACGGGGTGGCGGTGCTGACCCTCGACCGCGCCCCGGTCAACGCCTTGTCCTCCGCTTTCTACGACGAGATCAGCACGGCGTTGGATCGGGTGGCGCTCGACGACTCGGCGCACGTGCTGGTCCTGCAATCGTCAAGCAGCAGGGCCTTCTGCGCCGGAGCGGACATCACCGAGCTGGCCGGGCTCACGGGCCCGGAGGCTGAGCAAGCGGACGTACAGCGCCAGGAACTGGCCCACCGGGTCTTCGGTCGCCTACTCGAGCTGCCCCAGCCGAGCATTGCCGTGGTCGACGGCCCGGCGATCGGCGCGGGAGCGGTCATCGCGTCGTGCTGCGACATGCGGATGGGGTCGCCCCGGGCCAGTTTTGTCCTGCCCGAGGTGAACCTCGGTCGGTGCGGCGGCGGACGACACCTGATGCGCCACCTGCCCCAAGGCGTCGTACGCCAGATGTACTTCACCGGTGCCCCGCTGGCCGGCGAGGAAGCCCGGCGCTTCGGCTTCCTCGACTCCTTGTACGACAGCGCGGCGCTGGCCGAGGCTGCTCTCGAGCGGGCGCGCGGCATCGCGGCCAAGAGTCCGATCGCTCTGAGGCTGGGCAAGGCCGCTCTCAACGAGAGCGAGCCGCTGTCGGTCCAGGACGGCTATGCCGTCGAGCAGCAGTACACGCTTCGACTCGCCCGCACCGACGACGCCCGCGAGGCGTTGGCCGCCCGCCGGGAGAAGCGGGCACCGGTGTTCACCGGCCAGTGAGACCGATGTTCGCTGGACCTGTACTTGCACCATCGGCCTTTGCACCGTGCTCGAGGCTGGCTCTGGCGCGACCGTGTACGGTCCGCCAGGCGGCCACGAGGTTGGTCCCCAGCCGTTCCTGAACTGTGTGCAGGAGTGAGGCCATCACACGCGTGGTCCAGCGCCCGGGCCCACGCGTGCGCGCACCTGTGGGGCATGAAGAACGAGACATGGGTGCATCAGGTGACCGCCCCCGATTCGCGCAGTGTGCGGATCTTCTCGGCGTCATAGCCGAGTTCGGTGAGCACTTCGTCGTTGTGCTCGCCGACGGCGGGTGGATAACCCCATGGACGAGCCGGCGTGCGGGAGAGGTGGATGGGGTTGTTCACGGTGACGATGTCGCCATGGACCGGATGCTCAAGCACCAACTTCATGCTGTTGTTCACCACCTGGGGATCCTCGAACACCTCCTCCAGCCGGTTCACCGGGCTGCACGGTACGTCGCTCGCCTCGAGCGCCTCCACCCACCTGCTGGTCGGCCGCTCGGCGAAGAGCCGCTCCAGCTCGGGCACCAGGTCATGCCGGTTGCGCACCCTGTCGGCGTTGGTCGCATACCGCGGGTCGGCCAGCAGGTCCTCGCGCTCGGTCGCATGGCAGAGGTTGACCCAGAACTTCTCGGTGAGGCAAGCGACCACCATCCACCCGTCGGCCGTCGCGAACACCTGATAGGGCACGATGTTCGTCTGAGCCCCGCCCATCGGCCGGTAGGGCACACCGGTGCGGTGGTAGGCCACCGAGAGGTTGGCGAGCAGCGACACCTGCCCGTCGAGCAGGTTGACGCTGACCTGCTGGCCGGTGCCGTCCCTGTCGCGTACCCGCAGGGCCAGCAGGATCGCGTTGATGGCCAGGTAGGAGCACAGGAAGTCGCCGATGGCGGGCCCTACCTTCACCGGGGTGCGCCCCGGTTCGCCACTGGTTCCCATGACTCCGCCGCGGGCCTGGGCTATGAGGTCCATGCCAGGCCGTTCGACCAACGGGCCGTCCTCGCCGTAGCCGGTGATCGAGCAGTACACCAGCCGCGGAAAGCGTTCGGCGAGTGAGCGGTAGTCGATGCCTAGCTTGGCCGCCGCGGCGGGGCGCATCGACACTGTGAGTACGTCCGCTGTCTGGAGCATCCGTTCCAGGACCGCGAATCCGGAAGGGGTCTTGAGATCGATGCCGACGGCGCGCTTGCTGCGGTTGACGCTGTAGGAGTACGCGCTCTCCCCCACTCCGAACGTGTTGTCGATGCGGCGCAGCGGATCGCCGGTCGGTGGCTCGACCTTGATGACGTCCGCGCCGAAGTCACCGAGTAGCGACGTCGCGTAGGGTCCGGAAGCGATCTGTGTCAGGTCGACGATCCTGATGCCGTCCAACGGTCGCGCCATGGGTGACTCTCCTGCCTGGGGATGGTGTGGGACCCGCTGTTGCGGGAGCAGGCCGACCCGACGCCCGCCGTCGGGTCGGCCTGTCGCGAGCCGTGCTGACGTCTGGTCAGGTGTGCAGGTGGTAGCCGCCCGACACACACAGGACCTCGCCGGTGATGAAGCTCGCCCGGTCGCCGGCCAGGAAAGCGACGGCGTTGGCAATGTCCTGGGGCTGCCCGACCCGCCCCAGCGGAGTCCGCTGCGCCATCTCCTCGACGTACTTCTCTCCGTAGATCTTTCCGAGGAACGGGTTCCAGGCCAGTCCCGGGGCGACCGCGTTTACCCGGATCTTGTGCGGAGCGGCCTCCATCGCCGCGGCGCGGGTGAAGCCCATGATGCCCGCCTTCGCCGCGGCGTAGTGCGACTCCCCTTCCGCGGTGCGCATCCAGCCGGCGATCGAGGACATGTTGACCACTGCGCCGCCGGTTCCCTGCTCGCGCATGATGCTCAGAGCGCGGCGGGTGACGAGGAACGGCCCGGTGAGGGTCACGTCCATCACCGTCTGCCAGGTCTCGGTCGGCATTTCGTGGAGCGGCGCCAGCATGTTGATGCCGCTGTTGTTGACGACGATGTCGAGCCTGCCGTGCTGCTCGACGACGCCGTTGATGACCTCGTCGATACGGGCTTCGTCCCGTACGTCGAGCGGAACGCCGGTAACGTCGGCGCCGGTGTCCTTGGCGATCTCGGTGGCGACCGATTCGGTGCGGGCGGCGTGCTGGTCGCTGATCACGACCGTTGCACCCTGGCTCGCGAACGTCCGGGCCACGGCCTGGCCGATGCCGGCGCCGGCGGCAGCCGTGACGAAGACGATCTTGTCGGAGAATTCCATGGGGTTCGTGCTCCTGTTCGTCGGGGTGTGCGGGGTGTGCGGGACGGTGGAGGGTCAGATCCCGGTAATCAGCTCCCAGGCCGCGAAATCGCCGGAGACCACCTGGGCGCCGAGGTGGCCGGCCCAGTGGACCGATGTGCCATCGGCGGCAGCCCATTCCCACAGCCGGCGGGTGTAGCGCTGCAGCGGGTACTCCATGGTCACGCCGATCGCACCGTGCACTTGATGCGCGGTCCGGCCGGCCACCATGGCTGCGTTGCCGCTGAGGATGCGCGCGGCCGCGACGAGGGCTGACCCGAGTGCCGGGTCACCGTCCTTGCCCAGTGCGGCATGCGCGGCGTCCACCAGGACGGCAGCGCGCTGGGCCTCCGAAGCCAGCCGCGTGAGGTGTGCCTGCACCGCCTGGAACCGGTTGATCGGCTGGCCGAACTGACTGCGCTGGGCGGCGTACTCGATCGCGATCTCGGCGGTGCGCTGCAGAGCGCGGGACAGCGCAACCGCCCGTGCCAGCGCACCCCGCCGAGCCAGGGTTTCCTGCCCTGTCGCGAAGTCCAGCTCCGTCGGCTCCAGCCTGCGCACCGCAATGCCATCGAGCCGCACGGCCCGGGCCACAGGCTCGCCCGCCGTGTTCGCTCCGGCGTCCAGTGGGCCGACGTCGGCGAGCGCCACGGTGGCGACGTGAAGGTGCCCGTCCCGTTCGACCGGCACCACCACGGTCGTGGCCTGTTCCGGCCAGCGAATCTCGTCGAGCGTCCCCGTGAGCGTGGCTCCGGCGTCGTCGAGCTGGACGGATCCGCTGCCGGCGACCGCCAGTTCACCACTCCCCCAGGGGAAGTCGATGCCGGCCTGGGCCAGCAGCCACCCGGCTTGGATCGGCCCCTCGATCAGCGGTGTGCTCACCCCGGCGTACGCGACTGCGCGCACGATCTCCAGCGCGTCAGCGAGCGTCCCGCCGCTTCCTCCGAACTCTTCAGGCACGGAGACGCCCAGGTAGCCGGCCTGCAGCAGCTCGCCGAACACCCGGACGGACACAGCGTCGGCTCGGTTGCGTGGCACCGAACGCAGGGCTGGGTCGGGATCGGCCGCGATCCGACTCGCTTGCTCGAACACCGTCTCCGCCAGGGGCGTTCCCAGTGCGCGTGTCCGGCCCGAGCGGGCCCAGGAGCCGAGCTGCCGGCTCACCAGCAGCCGCAGCACCTCGTTGGTGCCGCCGGCGGTGGTGAACACCGGCGAGCGCAGCCGGTTGATCTCGAGGAACTCGTGGAATCGCTCGGCGGCGGCTCCAGGGTCGATCGGCTCGTAGCGATAGCTCCACAGCTCGTCGACGAGGAGTTGCTCAAGCTCGGTCCCGAGATCCTTGGCCATCGCCGCCTCGGCAACGGGAGAGCCGCCGTTGTCAACCATCCGCGCGATCGACAGCGACATCAGGCGCAGGCCCATCTGCTGGGCGATGACTGAGCCGATCAGCTCGTGGCTGCGCTCGGGTGCGCTCACATGGCGCCGCGACTGCACGAAGGCCTCGAACAGCGGGAAGGTCGACAGGTACCGCTCCGGGCCGGCACGCTCCAGCGCCAGTTCGGCGGTCAACTGCTCCCAGCCAGAACCCTCGTTGCCGATCAACCAGTCGTCGGGGGCGAAGACGTTGTCGATGACGACCTCGTTGAAGTGCCGTTCCCCGTCCATGCCTTCGATCGGCTGGACGGTCAGTCCCTCGGCGTCCATCGGCACCACGATGAGGCTGAGCCCTCGGTGCTTGGTCTCCGAGTCACTCGTCCGGCACAGGATTTCGATGTAGTCGGCCTTGTCGGCGTCGGTGGTCCAGATCTTGCGGCCGGTGATCCTCCATCCGCCGTCAACCTTCCGGGCACGGGTGCGAACCGACGCGAGGTCGGAACCTGATTCCGGCTCGCTGAACCCTCCGGCGATGAGGCAGCGTCCTGCGGCGATGCGGGGTAGCAGCTCACGGCGCAGGGTCTCGGGCCCATTGATCATGAGGCTGGGGGCGGTCTGCCGGTCGGCGGTCCAGTGGGCACCGAGCGGCGCACCGGCTGCGAGCAGCTCGGAGATCACCAGACAGCGCTCGACGCCGGTGCGGGCCGACCCGCCGTAGTCAGCCGGGATTGTCATCCCCACCCAGCCGCGGTCGGCCAGCTCCTGGCTGTACGTGCGCGAGAGACCGCCCCGTGTGGGGCTTTCTGCTGAGGGCGGGAAAGGCGTGGCCCGGGCGAATGCGCGCACCTCGGTTACGAGGGCGTTCTCGGGGTCGGTAAGCGCGATCGGCTCAAAACCGAGGGACTTGCCGTGCTTACTCATGGTGTCGTGGCTCCCTGCAGGCGGTGAGGTCGTAGCGGGTGGGGGCAAGCGGTGCCCGTCCCGTCGGGTCAGTAGCCCCCGGAGAGCAGTCCGCCGGGATCGATCGATCCGCGCAGCAGCGCAATCTCCTCGGCGGCCGGAGTGAACGTCTCCGGCGGTGCGTCGGGCAACAGCCATCCGGTGCGCCGCCTGACGTCGTCCCAGTCAAGGCGGTGAAGTGCCTGATGCGGCGTCAATGTCCCGTCATCCCCCGGCCTGAACAGCAGATCGGGGGTGAACAGTGCCGTGGGCCCTTCGTTCGGCAGGCCGAGCTCCGCCCGGCTGCGGCCTCGGTGGCGGTGCCCGACGACCGAGGCGAAGTCGACCTGCTCGACGAGCGTCCGGCGCTCGTGACGCTCGGTATAGAGGATGGTGCTGCGGGCGGTGTGGCCCAGGGCGGTGTTCGCGAGACCCGGTCCACGCAGGCGACCTGACGGGGTCTGGATCCAGTGCAGGTTCACGCTGCCGTACTGGTCGATCTGCATCCCGCCGTAGAACATGACGTCGATGCCCAGTTCCGTGATGGCGAAGACGTCTGTCATGTCGCCCACCGCAACCGGCTTGCAGTCCCACCCCGCAGTGAACTCGGGAACGAGCCGGCGCGGGTTGATGTACACACCGGCCCCCAGGACGGTGAGGTTCGGTGCGTGGGTGGCCTGGGCGAGCAGGCAGGCAGCAAGCGGTACAGAGGACGCAGCACCGGTGAGGACGGTCGTGGAGTCCTTGAGTTCGCGGGAGATCGCGATACTGATCCGCTCCCGCGGTGACAGTTCCGTGGTCGCGGTCATCTCAGCAACCCGCCATTTCGAGTTCCCGAAGCCGTGCCGCGGGCAGACCGGCCACGTAAGCATCGTGATCGACGTGGCAGCGCTGTGCCAGATAGTCAGCGAAACCACCGGCCTTGACCTGCGCCTGATAGTCCGCCAGGTGCTCGAGGTCGGCCGCGTAGGATCCGACACTTCCCAACGGGTGTGCTCCGAAGGGGGTTTCCACAACGTCGTCGACGAGGTATCCGGGGATGGACACGCCGAGCCGTGCCGCCTCCGCGGTACTGACCACGCGGTCGACCTGCGCGATGACGTGTCGGGCCGAACGGGCCATCAGCACGTCGGCCCAGCGGCTGCCGAAGTGAACCAGGTTGCCCTTCTCGTCTCCGAGGGGGGCGTGGAGAAGCGCTACGTCTATCCGCAGTGGTGCGACACCCACGAGGCCGCCGGCTGTCACCCTCAGGGGGTTGTCGTCGACCAGGTCATTGGTTCCGAGGTTGTCGAGGACCTGGAACCAGGCGTTGTTGCTGGCCGCGAGGTAACCGCCGAGGAGCATCGCTTCGTCGCAGTCCTCAAAGACGACTGAGCCGTCCTCGGCGGCGCCGCGGACATGCGGAGCCAAGCCCAGCCCGGCCATCGAAATGTGCGGGATGCGAACGCGTGAGACAAGACCGGCGCCGATCAGGACATCGGCGTCCCAGGAGGCAGCCGGGGCGGAACACAGGAAGAGGTCCCTGGCGCCGGAACGTATCAACGCCCGCACCAGGGTGCTCGGACGGTTCTCCAGGAGCATCCCGCCGAGCGCGACGCTGCCTACGCCACGCAGGCGGTCCTCCACATCGAGCAAGCTGATGATCGGCATGGGTTGAGGTGAGGTCCTTCGATCAGAGCCCGGGTCATCGCTGACCTGCGGCTTTCGGCCAGGCCGGACGACCGGACCCTGCGGCGCCATGCGACGAGCACTCCTTCGCGCTCGCCTACATGCGGCTACAGGCTCAAGGCGTCGGCAATTATGTATGCATTATAGGCGACACTTTGATGCCCGGGAAGAGCTTCGCCATAGCGCGCAGGAGCACCGTGCATCTGAGCGGAGCGAGCCGCACTGCGTGGTGACGTCAGCCTGCTGCCGCATGGCACCGGATCCGGTGGAGAGCAGCAGCCCGAACAGCAAAGTGCCCGCCGTCCGAGCGGCTCGTCGAGCGAGCCGCGCGGACGGCGGGCACTTGTCACGGACTCGCCGCAGCAGTCAGGGGACTATCGACCTCGCGAGACCTGCAGGCGCGAAACGCCTCGCACTCCCCCATGTGACACGGGAGCGATCACGGCAGGGACGAGCCCAACCGGAAACGTCGGAGCACGACAGGTTTCAGCGGGCGATCACGAGCGGCCGAACGGGGGCAGAACACTCTCATGGCCGCTGACACGGTGCTCGTTGAACAACCCGACGAGGGCCTCGCGATCGTGCTTACGCAGCGCCTTGATGATTTGCTGGTGCTCCTGGCTGATCCGGGTGGTCACGTGCGGCAGGCGCCACCACCATGCGAGGTATCCCTCGGACAGCTGCCACAACCGCCGGACCTCGCGCTTGAACTGGTTCATCGGCGACAGCTCGAAGATCGTGAAGTGGAAGTCGCGGTTCGCCCGGAGAACTGCTGCGATCTCGCCACGCCCGACAGCCGAGATCATCTCATCGTTGTATCGAACGAGAGCATCCAGCGTCGCCTTGTCAGGCTTGACGATGGAGCGCAACAGTTCACTCTCGAGCAGCTCGCGCATCCGGTAGATCTCGGCGAGGTCCGACGGTTCGAGACGGGCCACGACGTAGCCGCGGTTGGTCTCGTAGGTGACGACGCCCTCGGATTCGAGCGTGCGGAGCGCCTCGCGGAGTGGACTGCGGGACACCCCGATCTGCTCGGCGAGATCGACCTGTCGGATCTTCTGCCCCGGCAACAGGACACCCTCAATGATCAAGCCCCGAATTTGAGCGGCCGCCTGCAGAGTCAGCTGCATCGGCTCCGAAACGGAGCGGACTGGTTCAGCAGCAACCGCCTTCCCCCGCCCAGAACTCGGCTTCCCGACCGGAGCGTCACCGCCAGCCTTCACTGCACTGCCCATCTGTTCGTGTCACCGTCATTAGTGCGGGCAAAGATACACGCAGAAGTCGCCGCACGCCGAAAGTTGCAGGCTAGCGGGTTGACTTGGCGAGGCACACCATGACTACGCTCCTCGCACCTACTCACGTAGTGACTGCGAGGCGGAACTGCTGTGGCTGACGAATGGACGGACCCTTCCCCCACCCTGGCAAGCGAGCCGCCCTTGGCCGGCCTGCGCGTCATCGACATGACAATCTGGATGGCCGGACCGGTGACCGGCATGCTCCTCGCCGACCTGGGCGCCGACGTCGTCAAGATCGAGAGCGCCAATGGAGACCCCACCCGGTCCCATGTCGCCCCCACGGCCGGCGGTGTAACCGCTGGCACCAGCATCTCGTACTCGACATTCAACAGGAACAAGCGTTCAATCGCCCTGGATCTCAGTTCCTCTGCCGACCGGCAGACCTTTGACCGGCTGATCGAACGGGCCGACGTCTTCATCACCAATCTGAGCCCCACCACCGTCGACAAGCTGGGCATCGACGCGGAATCCCTGCACGCCGCGAACCCGCGGCTGGTGTACGCCCGCGGTTCCGGGCTCGGCCCCACGGGACCACGGGCCAACGACCTCACACAGGACATGACCGGCATGGCATACGCCGGAATGCTGTTCGCTCTGTCTCCCGACGCGGAACAGCCCTACGCTCCGCCCGGAGCCCTGAACGACGTCATCACCGGCACCTACTTGTTCAGCGGTGTCATGGCCGCGCTGCTGCGCCGCGCCCGGACCGACCGCGGCGAGACCGTGACCGGCTCCCTTCTGCAGAGCGCGCTGTGGACTCAGATGGGGCTGATCGGGTCGGTGGCCAACACCCAGGGCGCCTCGACCACGGGCCGGCCCCGCACCGATCCGCGCAACGCCCTCCTGAACCAGTACCGGGCCGGGGACGGCAACTGGATCGCTGTCGCCTCGGTCAACGCCAGGGCATGGGACGCGTTCGTGGCCGGTGCCCAGATCGAGTATCTGGTCGCCGACCCCCGTTTCGCCACGTTCGCCGACATGCTCGCCCACACCCACGCCATGCGCGTGGAGCTGGACCGGCATTTCGCCACTCAACCGGCGGACTACTGGCTCGAGCGCCTGCGCCGACACGGGGTGTGGTGCGGCCCCGTGAACCGCCTCCAGGACGTTCTGACCGACGATCAGATCGCGGCGAACCACTACCTCACCACGCTCACCGACGGCCTGCGGACGGTGTCGATGCCGTTCACGCTCGACAGCTTCGAACCTGCCGTGGCAGCCGGACCCGAGCTCGATGCCGACCGCGACGACATCCTGAGAGACTGGACGTGAACTCATCCCCACGTTGCTGACTTTGAGCAACTTGGTCGGGCGCGGACTCCTCTCTTCGGCTCCGTACATCCGTCGGTCGGCGCCGGTGATATAGGGCCGGTCGCCGATCAAGTGCCGACATGCGCCCTTGATAGCGTCCGCAGCGATCCGCCAGCGGGCTACCAGGGCAATGTCGTAAGGGAGTTGGCCGACGCGGCCGGGTTGGGCAACGGCAACCTCGGCGGGCGGCACGTCAGGCGCGTACAGGCCCACGCGGCGGGGCCTGAGCATCGCCGGCCGGTGCTTCCTCAGCGGGGCGGGAGTGATGGCCTGGCGCCCACTTCAAAAGCACCGCACCCAACTTGGTTTCACCGCGGCCGGCACGGGCGCGCGTCCCTGGCCAAGACGCGCGCTGTTCGCCGTGCTCTCCAGGCATGAGCCCTCGCGCCGGGGCTCACGCCTGGGCAGGCGTGTTCAGCAGGTTCTCGGCCTCGGCGGCCTTGGCACCCGCTGCGATCAGCCGCCGGCATTGGAGAAGCGCCTTCGGCCAGTTGAGTACCACCGCGGCACACAGTCGGCCCTCGGCGTCCGCATGGAGCAACGCCGCCCGTGGCCGTTCCGACTCCAGGTCGCCGAGCAGCGTTTCCGTGCCGCCGGCCTGGGGCCGGCCGACGATCTGCAGCTTCCAGTCGTACTGATCCGACCAGACGTAGTCGCTGGGCCGGTACGGCAGGCGAGCGTCCGGGTGCGCGATGTTGTGCGCGGCGCAGCGAGCCTGGTCGGCGGCATTGGTCCAGTGCTCGAATCGTACGAGGGTGCCCAGGTGCGGGTGGGGCCAGCGGGCCACGTCCCCGACCGCGTACACGCCGGGTGCGCCGACCGCCGCCAGGTACTCGTCGCACACCACGCCGTCGTCGACGGTCAGGCCACTGCCCGTCAGCCACTCGACATTGGGTTGCGCGCCGATACCGACAACGACGGTGGCCGCCCGCAGCCGGGTGCCGTCGTCCAGGGTGACGGTGAGATCGCCCTGGGCGCCGGTCACCGAGCGCACACCGACTCCGAAGCGGGTGCGTACACCGTGACGCGGGTGCACCTGCGAGAGCAGTTCACCGAGCACAGGGCCGGCGATGCGGGCCATGGGGACGGGAACGGGGTCGACGACGGTGACCTCACACCCGGCGGAGCGTGCGGCCGCGGCGGCCTCCGCCCCGATGAATCCGCCGCCGACCACGACGACGGGTGAGCCCGGCACGAGGTTTCGCCTCAACTCCGTGCTGTCACCCAGGGTGCGCAGCAGATGCACGCCCGACTCCGGCCGCCACGGTGAGGGGCGTGCGGCGACGCCGGTGGCCAGCACGAGCGTGTCGTAGCCGGCCTCGGTGCCGTCGGAGAGGCGCACTCGCCGGGCGGCGGTGTCCAGGCCCGTGGCCGCGACACCGAGGCGCAGGGTGATAGCCGCGGCGGCCGCTTCCTCCTTCGTGAGCAGCGCGATCCGGTCACGGTCCCAGGTGCCGGCGAGCAGCTGCTTGGACAGCGGCGGGCGGTCGTAGGGCCAGTCCTTCTCCTCGCCGATGACGGTGATCTCGGCATCCCCCTCGGCCCGCAGGGCCTGTGCGGTGCGGATACCAGCCACCGACGAGCCCACGACAACCACTCTGTGCGGCACAACAACCTCCCTGATCGACCGGCGGCCAGGCTGTTGACGCGACCTGGCCCGCCACCTAACGTAAGTCAACGAAAACATTTTTGTATACACAAAGGATGGGGTGCTGTGTCCTTCTCCGTTCGGATCAACAGCGATGTCTGCGAGGGCCACGGGCTGTGCATCCTCGACAACCCGGCCGTCTTCGAGGCCGACTCCGACGGCTACGGGACCGTCGTCGCGCAGGAGGTCCCTGACGCGTCGCGTGCCCAGGTCGAAGCATGTGTGCGGGGCTGCCCGGCCGGTGCGATCAGCATCGACGGCTGACCGACAGGCCGGGCGGCCCCGTGGTTCAGCTCTCCTGCACTGTGATCGACAGCGAGGGGCAGGACGACTCGGCCTCCCGTGCAGCGTCGGCCTGTGCCCCGACCGGCCGACGCTGCACCACATGAGCGATGCCGCTGGCGTCCAGGTCGAACACCTGCGGCGCGATCCGCCTGCAGTAGCCCGACCCGACGCATTGGTCTCCGGAAAGGCTGACCTGCACGGCGTCGGCCGCATCACCTTGAACGTTCTGGTCGGTGTGCACCTCAGGCCCTCTCCCCCACCGGCTCGATGCCCTCCGCTTCACGGTCCGCAGCTGCGACGTCCTCGGCCGCGCCGCCGAGGTAGTGCTCGAAGATGTCGCCCCTCGCATCCGTCGCGGCGCCGCTCCACACGAGCCGGCCGCGGCGCATGATGTGGCAGTCGTCGGCGAGTTGCAGCGCACGGTGGACGAACTGCTCGATGACGATGATGGAGACGTCCATGTCGATGGCCCGTCGCAAGCCCTCGAACACTTCGTCCACGACGAGCGGGGCGAGTCCGAGGGAGATCTCGTCGGCGACCACCAGGCGCGGGAGGTCGGCGAGAATGCGGGCCAGTGACAACATCTGCTGCTGGCCGCCGGACAGGGTGCCCGCGAGTTGGGTGCGCCGGTCGGCGAGCACCGGGAACATTTCCATCGCGCGGTCGATCGCCTCGGCCCGCTGCGGCTTCGGCGCTGTCTGGACCGCGATACGCAGGTTCTCCGCCACGGTCAGCGCGGGGAACACGCCCCGGCCCTCGGGCAGGTGGGCGAGTCCGAGCCGCCTGATGTGGTGGGCGGGCATCCTCGTGATGTCGACACCCTCGAAGAGAACCCGGCCCGAGCGCACGGGCACCAGCCCGGACAGCGCGCGGGCGATCGTGCTCTTGCCGGCCCCGTTGGCACCGAGCAAGGCCGTCACCGAACCCTTCGGCACCGACAGGGACACGTCGCGGATCGCCGTCGCGTTGCCGTAGTCGACGGTCAGGTCCTCGACGCTCAGGGTGATCTCCCGGCCTGCTGCAGGCCCCTCCCCCGTGGGCGCGGAGGCCGACGCCGCCACCCTCGTCGCCGCCCGAGGGCCGGGGACGGGATCGGCTTCGACCTCGCCCAGGTAGGCCGAGCGCACGGTGTCGTTCGCGCGGATCTCGGCGGGCGTGCCCTGGGCGATCAGCTTGCCGAAGTCGAGCACGTAGACGCGGCTGCACAGGCCGAAGACGAGCTCGACGTCGTGCTCGACCAGCAGCATCGAGATGCCGCGCGCGGCGACGATCCGGGTCAGGGCGTCGGCGAGCGTCTCCGACTCACCCGCGTTGAGCCCCGAGAAGGGCTCGTCGAGCAGCACGATCCGGGGTCCGGTGGCGATGGCCCGGCCGATCTCGACCAGTCGGCACATCCCCAGGGGCAGTCCGGCCGCGGGCAGGTCGGCGACGTCGTGGAGGCCGAGCAGTTCCAGGACCTCGTCGACGGCTGCCCGCTCGTCGGGGTCGTCGCGCAGGCAGCGGCCGGTGAAGGGGTCGCTCCAGGACCGGGAGGGCCGTTCGTCCAGGCGGTGGGCGAGCAGGAGATGGTCACGTACGGTCAGGTCGCCGAAGAGCTCCGGGTGCTGGAAGGTGCGGCCCAGGCCGCGGCGGACGCGACCCTGCGGCGTCATGCCGGAGACCGGCTCACCGCCGAGCAGGACGGTGCCTTCCTGGGCGTGCACGTTGCCCGACAGGACGCCGAGCAGGGTCGACTTTCCTGCGCCGTTGGGACCCAGCAGGCCCACGATCGTGCCGGCCGGAACATCGATTTCGGCATCCTGCAGGGCCTTGAGACCGCCGAACCGGACCGACACCCCCCGTGCGGCGAGTACGCTGCCCGGCTGGTCCCGCAGGTCCGCGGGCGCGGTGGTCAGGGGGTGCTCCCGCAGGGGGGCGCGCTCGCCGGGACGATCCGGAAGGTTCGCCACCACCTGCGCGTCGGCGGCCGTCTTCGCCGGGCGCAGTCGCCTCAGCAGCGCACGGCCCGCCGCCTGCAACTGCCGGCCGTTGAGCGTGATGACGCCTTCGGGGTTGCGCGCCAGCAGTACGGCGCCGAGGCCGAACAGCAGGTTGGGTACGGGCCCCCAGCGGTCCGGGACGTAGGAGCTGAAGATGTCCGGCAGAAAGACGAAGAACAGGCCCGACGCGAGGGCCGCGTTGTTGGACCGCGTGCCGTTGGTGACCAACACGGCGAACCACACCAGACCGATGATGGTGTCGTAGGAGCTCGGGAGCGCCGCCCCGTTGTAGATCGCGAGGAAGCCCCCTCCGAAGCCCGCCAGCATGGCCGACAGCGTGAAGATGCTGATCTTCATGCGCAGCACGCTCACTCCCGTGGCGCGGGCGCCGGTCTCCGACGAGCGCAGCGCGCCGAGCGCCAGGCCGGTCGTCGAGCGGCGGATCGCCGTGACGACCAGAGCGGCCACGACGAACACGGCGAGCATGAAGTAGGAGAAGGCCCGGTCGTCGGCGACGAACCCGGGCCGGTCGACGGTGACGCCGATGCCGGACTGCGCAAACCGCTCGGCATCGAAGACGACGGACGACAGCAGCAGGCCCAGGGTGAGCGTCACTAGCGCGACGTACAGGTTGCCCATCCGGACCGTCAGCGCGCCCACAACTACTCCCGCCACCCCGGCGAGCACACCGCCGGCGAGCACACCGAGCAGGACGGGAAGATGGAGGACCGTCGCCACCTGACCCGTGGCCAGTGCGCCGATTCCGGCGAAACTGATCTGGCACAGCGAGATCAGGCCGGCCTCGCCGGTGAGCAGTGTGTAGGAGAGGAAGACGATCCCCATGGCCAGCGCCTCCGCCACCAGGCCCGCTCGATAGCCGGTGAGGAGCAGGGGCAGCAGGGCGGCGACGACGAGGAAAAGGTTCCTCGGAACCAGTCCGGCCAGGCCGGTCGCCACGCGGACGCCGACCGGACGGCCGGCCCGGTGCCGACCGGTGTGCTGAAGCCCGACGGCCGCCTTCGGCTCCACATGGATGGCACGGTCCAGGGTGCTCCCCGCCCGTTCCCCGCCGACCGCCCCTCTCCACGAGTAGATCAGCAGGAAGACGAACACCATGGCGAAGGGGACGCTGGAGATGATGTCGGCGGTCCACTTGCCGGACACCGGCAGCAGCCACTGGAGCAAGGAGCCGACGACACCCATGAGCAGGCCGACGCCGACGGCGATCGGCAGGCTGCGCAACCGGGCAGCGACGACCGCCGCGAAAGCCGAGGCGGTGAGCAGCGTGTAGTTGTCGACGGAGTTCACGTTGAGGATCGGCGCCGCAAGGACGCCGGCGAGCCCGGCCAAGAACGTGCCGGCCGACCACACACCGACGGCGACCCTCGACGTGCTGACGCCGGACAACGAGGTCAGCGCCTCCGAGTCGACGGTGGAGCGCACCATGAGCCCTGTACTCGTCCGGCGCAGGATGTAGGTTCCGGCCGCCAGCACGACGACGACACATGCGTAGGCGATGATCTGGTCGAGTGTGATCGCCACACCGGCAAGGTGGTACACGGGCACCGGTTGTGGGGCCAGACCGGGTGACGTGAGGATGGCCTTGTCACCGAAGATCAGCTCCGACGCGGCAGGTATGGCCACCGATACACCGATGGTCGAGACGACCTTCGTCAGGGGGCCGGCCTGGCTCAGGAAGCGGAACAACAGGTAGTGGAGCGCCGCGCCGAGCGCGGGCCCGGCCACCGCGACGGCCACGAGCGCGGCAGTTGCGACCGGCCAGCCCAGTTGGACATGGAGGTAGTAGTAGAGGCGGGCGATGAAGAAGGCGATGGCGCCGAACGAGAAGTTCAGCACGCCCGCGGAGACGTATGTGACGACGATGCTGGCCGCCGAGATGGCGTAGATCCCCCCGAGGACCAGGCCAGCGAGTATGTAACCCAACATTGCATGCTCCTGTGCCGAACGCGGCGCCGACGGCAGCCTGCGGCGTCGTTAGTGGTGAAACGAGAGCGGCAGGGTGGCCCAGCCGTTCAGTTGCACGTGCTTGTAGCGGGTGGCCGTACCGCTCCGGCGGATTTCGCTGAACCGGGCGAGCAGGTGACCGAAGAGCGCCTGGGCCTCCATCCGGGCCAGGGCGGCGCCGAGGCAGAAGTGGGAACCCAGGCCGAACGAGGCATGGTTGACGGTCTGCCGGCGCGTGACGTCGAACCGGTTCGGGTCGGGGAAGGAGGCCGGGTCCCGGTTGGCGGCGGGGTAGAGCATGTAGACGCGGTCGCCCGTCCGCAGCCGGGTCCCGGCGAGGTCCGTGTCCGTCGTCACCGTGCGGACGAATCCGCGTGCGGGCGGCGCCAGTCGCAGACACTCCTCCATGGCGCCCTCCAGCCGGGCCGGGTCCTCCTTGACGGCCTTCGTCTCCTCCGGGCGGTCGGCGAGATACGCGACCAGGGAGGCGAGGAACAGGCGGGTGGTGCCGCCGTTCGACATGAGCGTCGAGACATGTGCCAGCACCACGGCGTCCGACACGTCGGCGCCGTCCAGCCGGGAGCTCAGGAACTTCGAGATCATGTCGTCGCCGGGGTGCCGGCGTTTTTCCGCGATCTGGTCGCGCAGGAACGCCTTGAGTTCGTCGAAGCGCCGGCCCGGCTCCTCCAGATCGGCCACGTCCTCGACGTAGGTGAGCTCCTCCAGGGCCGCCACCCAGGTCTTCATCCGCTCGATGTCGGTGTCGGTCGCGCCGAGAATCGCGGCGGCGACGTACAGGGGAAGCCGGCCCGCGATCCGGTCGACGAAGTCGAACGTCTCGCCGGGCACGATGGTGTCCAGCAGCTGCCGGCAGAACCGGTCGAGGGCTTCCTGGAACCCTTTGAGGTATCGGGGCGTGAGTGTCGGCGACATCAACGCCCGCAGCTGCCGCTGCCGCGGCGGGTCTTTGGTGATCACCAACTCGCCGTCGGGCTCGTTGAAGCGCTCGAACGCGGCGGTGGCGCCGTTCCGCGTCATCCGCAGCTGGTTCAGGGTCAGGCCGCCGGTGTTGGAGAACAACTCCGGATGCGTGGAGACGTACCGCACGTCGTCCATCCGCGTCAGCAGGTGGACATCCAGTGGTTCGTAGCGGAACGCGGGCGCCTCCACGCGCATCCGGTCGTACACGTCGAACTGGTTGTCGTCGTAGAAGGCAGGGTCCTCGACCCGGACGATCTCCTTCAAGGCGGTGCTCATACCAGGGAACCTCCCGCGTCGAGCATGAACGTGCTGCCGGTGATGAAGCGCCCGGCGTCGGCGGCGAGATGCAGGACGGCCGCCGAGACGTCCTCCGGGTCCAGGGCGAAGATCCCCATCGCGTTGTGCGTGCGGGCGGACTCTTCGAAGTCCTCGCGCTTCGGGTCCGCCAGATCCGGGCGGAAGAGCCGGTACATCGGCTCGTTGAGGATCATCGGGGTCTTCACGCCGGCCGGGTGCACGGTGTTGACCCGGATGCGGTGCGGCGCAAGCTCCTTGGCCAGTACCTTCATCAGGCCGATCAGGCCGTACTTGGACGCCGTGTAGTGGGCGATGTTGCCCGAGATGATCTCGGTGGCCGCCGAGCTGGTGATGATGACCGACCCGCCCCGGCCCCCGGCGATGATGTGCGGGACGGTCGCCGTGCAGGTCTTCCACACGCCGGTCAGGTTGACGTCGATGGTGTCCTGCCAGACCTGCTCGTCCATCGTCAGTGTCGGCGACGGGGTGCTGATGCCGGCGTTGGCGCAGACGATGTCGAGTCGGCCGAGCCGGTCCACCGCGTCACCGATGGCCTTGGTGAGCCCGGCCTGGTCGCGCACGTCGGCGACCACGGCGACCGCCGTGCCGCCGACAGCCTCGACTGCCTCGACCGTCCGCCGTAGATCGGCCTCTGTCGGCATCGGGTACGGCACAGTGGCGATCTTGGTGCACGCATCGACCGCGATGACCCGCGCGCCCTCGCGCGCGAGAGCGACGGCGTGGCTTCTGCCCTGGCCACGTGCGGCTCCGGTGACACAGACGACCTTGTCTTCCAATACACCCACGGTCCTGCCTTTCCGAGTTGTTCCGGGACGAGTCCCCTCACCGGGGCTTGGCCCGGCGAGGGCGAGCGGCCACTTCTCACTCGTTCGTGGTGTCGGCGATCGCCCTGCTCCGGGTCACCCGTTCTTGGTGCCGGCAATGGCCTTGATCCCGATCGCGTCCTTTCCTGTGAGGGACACGAATTTCTTGCCGACGACCTTGACCATGTAGGTGCAGTTGCCGGGGAACTGCTGTTGCGTGTCCCCGAAAGTGGCGTAGTTGACCGGGCACGTCAGGCCGCCATGGTCGTCGCTCGTCACCTTGCGAAGTGCCTTGACGAACCCCTCGCCCGAGACGTCCTTGGCCGCGGCCGCGGCCTTGAGGCCGGTGATCGCAGTGTCAGCGGTGAACCAACCCCACTCGTGGCTGGCCGACGGGTATGGCTTGGTCCACTTGGCATAGGTCTTGAGCGCGTTCATCATCCGCTCGACGCCCGGAGTCTTCAGCGAAGACGGCGTGTATCCGGCCGCAATGTCGATGCCCTGTGCGGCGGCGACGCTCGCGGCGCTGTCCATCAACTCCTGGCCGTATCCGCCCTGCACGAAGGACGCCTTCAGCGTGACACCCGCGTTCTTCAGCGCGGCGAACAGCGCCAGGCTGTCTCCGACCTGCATCTGCGTGCCGACGACGTCGCAGCCCGCGTTCTTGATCGACAGCGCGATCGCGCTGAAGTTGGCCTGTCCCGGCTTCAAGGTGAAGTCGGTGTACGGCACCGGCATGCCTGCGGCCTTCACCGACCCGGCCATGGCCTTGCCGTTGGACACCGTTGACGGGGAGTCATAGCCGATCCCGCAGTACCGCGTGCCGCCCTGCTTCTTGAAGAAGGCCGGGATTCCTGTGTAGTTGGGGAAATTGTTGTCCGAGCTTCCGAACGTGGCGAAGATGTTCGTGTTCTTCGGATCGGCGCACTCCGGCCCGTCGATACAGTCACCGACCACCGGAATGCGCTTCTGCACGGCGTAGCGGTAAGAGCCGAAGAAGAAGGCGCCGGCCGCCAGAACTATGTCGGCGTGGTCCTTCTCCGACAGACGCTGCAACGCCGCCAGTGAGGTCTGCGGGCTTGATCCCTCATCCTCGCTCACGAGCTTGAGGGTGACACCCGGGATCTCGTGCTCGGCGTTGGCGAGATCTATGCGTGCCTTGGCCGCGTCCACGGTCTCCTGACCGAACGAGGAGGCGGCCGGACCGTTCAGCGGCGTCATGATGCCGATCGTCACGGTGTTGGAGTCCGATCCGCCGCCGGCGACGGAGGACCCGCAGGCGGTGGCGGTGAGCGAGCCCGCGAGCAGCAAGCCGACGACGGGGAGTGTGCGGTTGAACCTCATGCCTTGATCGCCCTTCTCTGAGGGAGCGCGCTGCGGGCGCGGATTGGGCTCGCCCAGCGCAGGAGAGCTCCCCCGTGGGGTGGGGTGGTCTACGCGGGGATCCCCGGGGCGAGGTAGCAGAGTGCCCGCGTTCCACAGGTGTCCACCTCGCGACTGCGCGGCCAGGGGGGTCGGCTCCGATTGCCCTGGGCGCCGTAGGAGTAACTACTTCAGTAGGTACGGCCACGGACGCTAGCACCGGGCCTTACCAGCGTCAACGAATCGGAAACATGCTTGCGGCGAAAGCAGGTCGGGAAGCCAGTGCCGACCTGATCAGCGCGACGCCGGGGAGCGGACCGCGCCCGAGCCAGGCAGCGGATCCGCCGGGCGGGGCGCCGAGTGGCATGGGAGCGGCGGCGGTGGGTACACCAGCCACCTGAGCTCGCCAGGCAACCCGGGGGCGACTCACGGGAAGCCATCAGCCCTGCGCGTATGTACGTCCGCCTCTGCATCCGGCAATGGGCGCGAGATCAGTGCTCGTGCGGCGGGGACGGCGCGTGGGGAATGTGCGGGCCGCGAAGACGGAACTCCGCGAGGACGCGCGACACTCCGCCCCCGTCTCACAGAAGAGGACGGGCCCGGCCGCAGGCGCCCCGGCCCTGCACATGGATCGCGCGAAGCGGGAGCGGCTACCGTCCGGGCACGGGGCGGCGCGGCACCCGGACGGCTCCCTTCCAAAGCGTGATGACGACGGGTCCCCGAAGGCGTGACTACAAGGTGGCGTTCCGGCTCAGTCGACGGTGTCGAACTCGATCGGCAGGTACTCGTGCGTGAGCACGACGCCGGTGGCGGACCTGACCTGCTCGCCGGCGGGCACCCGTATGTTGGTGATCCGCTTGAACAGTTCCTGGAAACCGACCTCGATCTGCAGCCGGGCGAAGTGCAGTCCGATACAGCGGTGCGGCCCGAGACCGAACGCCGCATGGGGGTTGCGCTTTCGGTCGAAGCGCAGTTCCGCCGCGTTCTCGAAGCGGGTCTCGTCGCGATTGGCCGAGGCGTAGTGGGTGGCGACCCGGTCGCCGGGGCGCAGGGGGCAGCCGGCGATCTCGGTGTCCCGGGTGACGGTCCTGGCCATGAAGGCGATGGGTGATGCGTGCCGGAGGAACTCGTCCAGGTCGCCCTTGATCCAGCCCGGGTCACGGAGGCGGCTTTCGAGGCTCGGATCGTCGGCGAGGTGCTTGACGATGCCGCCAAGAGCCGCCTTGGTGGTGTCGAGACCACCGGTGAACAGAATGGTGGTGGCGCCGACCTGCTCCTGGATGGTGAGCGGCCGCCCTTGCACGGTGGCCCGGATGATCGCCGACAGGATGTCGTCCCGCCGGCTGCCTGACTCGGCGCGTTCGCGCAGCAGCTCCTCGGCGAGGTCGGCGAGCTCGAAGAACGCCTCGTGCCGGCCGGCACTGCTGATCTCCGTGGCCAGCTCGATCGCCCGCGCGAGGCGCTCCTTGTTGTGGTCGTCGAGGATGACCCGTGCCAGATTGCCGGACGTGAACGGCACGGCGAAGTCGGTCATGAACTCGAAGCGTCCGCGGGGAACGAGATCGTCGAGCAGCTCACGCGCGTGCCGACGGATGTCGTCCTCGTAGCGCGCGAGGAATGATCGCGACAGGTACGGGTTCAGCGCCCGGCGGTACTCGAGGTGGTTCGGCGGGTCCTCGGTGAGCGGGGGCTGCGCAATGGGCACCCCGCGCAGTCCCGCCTGCTCCGAGCTGAAGGTGGCGGCATCCTCGAGCACCGCGCGCACGTCGTCGTAGCGGGTGACGATGTAGTAGCCGTCATCGGCGTCGGTCTTGACGACAGGGCAGGACGATCGCGCGTAGGACATGACCTCCCACAGTCGTTCACCGTGCGCCGGATCGAACAGATCGAAGTGTGGGGCGAGTTCGCCGACTGGCGTTGTCTTCTCATTGTCCAGGCTGGTCATACCGACCTCCGTTGTAACTGCCCGGCCGCCGTTGGACCGTGTGGCCGCTGACGGCGTGCTGGAAAGGGACCCCCGTCACGTGGACCGGGCGAGACATACGCATTCGCCCGGATGCTACAAATCGATTACTACCTACACAAGTAGTGAGGCGCAGCCAGTCGCTCCCGCGCGTCACACTTCCCCGAGCACACGTCAGCCGACGGGGTGCTCGGAGTAGCTGATCGCCATCTCGGGGCAGTTGTCGATCGCCCGGGTGAGGTCGGCCGCGTGTTCCGGCGCGGGCCTCGGGACCAGGACGACGCCGAGGCCCTCGTCGCTGACGTCGAACAGGTCTGGACTGATCAACGCGCACCGGCCGTGCCCCTGGCAGCGTTGCGAATCGATGGACAAGGCCATGGCAGCCTCCTGAAGGAAGTAGGCGGCGCCGAGCAAGCGCCCGGTTGGCTGGACACACCGGGGACACACCCTCGGGCGTCGCCGAATACGTTGGGATTTGGGCCCGGTCATGCTCCACGCGGTCCGGGCGGAAGGGATGTGCTCTCGGACCGGCGACGCGTGACCGGACCCCCGGTCCGGGGCCACGCTACGCACATCCCGGCCTCAAGCACCACGTCCGCGACGTAAAGATCATTTTTTCCTGCACCCTTCTTGACGCATCCGCGCACCTCGTCCTAGCTTTCGTAGGAGTGCAAAAATGCACACACTTTATGATGCGCGTGTCGACGTTCATCGCGACCGGCACCCGCGGGCATGTGAGGAGCTAACCCGTGACAATGCGCGTCGAGGTCGCGGCTGTGCCGCTGCCCGGTTTCATCGCCACCTCGGAAGCCAAACCGATGCTGATCGACGGCACATGGACCGGAGCGGCGTCGGGCCAGACTTTCGAGACCACCAATCCGGCGAACGGTACGGTGCTCGCCTCCGTCGCCTCGGGCGGTCCCGACGACGTCGACCGGGCCGTCGCCGCCGCCGGCCGGGCCTTCGAGGACGGGGCCTGGACCGGTATGAACCCCCACGAGCGGACCATGGTGCTGCTGCGCATCGCCGACGCGATCGACGCCCATGCCGAGGAACTGGCCACCCTTGAGTCGCTCGACGGCGGGATCCCGATCACGTTGACCCGCGGCATGGTGGCCGACGCGGCGAAGACCTTCCGGTACTACGCCGGATGGCCGACGAAGATGACGGGCACGGTCAACCCGGTCGACGCCTCGGTGCACTGCTACAGCGTGCGGGAACCCGTCGGCGTCTGCGCGGGCATCATCCCGTGGAACGGTCCGATCACCATGGCGGCCTGGAAGATCGCACCCGCGCTCGCGTGCGGCAACACGGTCATCCTGAAGCCGGCCGAACAGACACCGCTGAGCGCGCTGCGGCTCGCGGAAATCATCACGGAGACGGGTCTGCCACGCGGAGTCCTCAACGTCGTCACCGGCTTCGGTCACACCGCCGGCGCCGCAATCGCCGCCCATCCGGGCGTCGACAAGGTGTCGTTCACCGGCTCGACGGCCACCGGAAAGGCAATCCTTCAGGCCTCACAGGGCAACCTCAAGCGGGTCACGCTGGAGCTGGGCGGCAAGTCGCCGCACATCATCATGCCCGACGCGGACATCGCGGCGGCAGCACGTGCCGCGGCCGCCGGGTTCGCCATGCTCACGGGGCAGGTCTGCGTCGCGGGCACGCGCATCCTCGTCCATGAGGCCGTGCACGACGAATTCGCCGATGAACTGGCCAAGGCCCTCGCGCAGTTCAGGGTCGGCGATCCGTTCGCGGAGGACACGGTGCTCGGCCCCGTCGTCTCCGCCGAGCAGTTCGACCGGGTCAACTCCTACGTCGCCATCGGCCGCGCGGAGGGCGCCGAGGTCGCGATCGGCGGCGGCGAGTACGACAGCCCCGGCTATTTCGTGCAGCCGACGGTCTTCACCGGCGTCGACAACAGCATGCGCCTGGCCCGAGAGGAGATCTTCGGCCCGGTCGCCGCACTCATCCCCTTCCGGGACGTGGACGAGGCCGTCCGCATCGCGAACGACACCGACTACGGGCTGGCCGCCGCAATCGCCACGTCCAACGTGTCCACCGCACACAGCCTGGCCCGCCGACTGCGGGCAGGCGTGGTCTGGGTGAACACGTACTCGGAACTTGATCTCACCTTCCCGTTCGGCGGCTTCAAGCAGTCGGGCATCGGGAGGGAACTGGGCGAGAAGTCACTGGACAACTTCACCGAGCTGAAGTCTGTCTTCATTCGGCTGTAGGCGGGCGACAGGCCCAGGCGGCCGTCCCCGATCCACCGACGTCACCTCAAAGGAGAGGCCAAAATGTCTACGCGTACCCGAGCCGCCGTGTGTTGGGAAGTCGGCCGCCCCTGGGAGATAGTCGACTGCACCCTCCCCGACCCCAGGGCGGGCGAGGTCCTCGTGAAGCTGGAATATGCCGGGCTGTGCCACAGCGACGATCACAATGTGACCGGCGACTTTCCCGCCAATCTGCCCGTGGTCGGAGGGCACGAGGGCGCGGGCGTCGTCGTCGCGGTCGGCGAGGGAGTCGACCGTGTGGCCGTCGGCGACCCGGTGATGCTGCTTCCGCTGCCGACGTGCGGCGCGTGCCGCTACTGCGCGGACGGACGCACGTACCTGTGCGACAAGAACCTCGACGTCATGACCGGCGCCCGCGCGGACGGCACGTTCGCGTTCACCACCTCCGACGGTCGTGACATCGGGGCGTACGGCCAGCTCGGCACCTTCTCCGAGTACACGCTGGTGCAAGAGATCCGTGTCCAGCGCTACGAGCGCGACATCCCGGCGCAGGTCGCGGCGGTGACCAGCTGCGGTGTCATCACCGGGTACGGCTCGGCGGTCCGCGCCGCCGACATCCGCGACGGCGACACCCTGGTCGTGGTCGGCACCGGCGGGATCGGTATGAGTGCGGTGATGGGCGCCGTCGTCTCGGGTGCCGCGAACATCGTGGCGGTGGACCCGGTTGCCTTCAAGCGCGAGCAGGCACTGAAGTTCGGTGCCACCCACACCGCGGCGAGCGTCGAGGAGGCTCAGGGCATCGTCTCCGAACTGACCCGCAACCGGATGGCCGACGCCGCAATCATCACGGTGGGCGTGCTGCACGGCGACATGATCGGGCCCGTGAGCCGCCTGGTGAGCAAGGGCGGCAACGTCGTCGTGACGGCCGTCGCGCCGGCCACCGAGGACACGGTGAGTCTGCCGCTGGTCGAGTTCGCCATGTCGGCGAAGAACCTGATCGGCGTGGTGATGGGGCTGACGCGCCCGCTCGCCGACATCGAGCGGATCTACGCTCTGTACCGGGCCGGCCGGCTGCCGCTCGACGACCTCATCACCCGCACCTACAAGCTCGACGACATCAACCGCGGATACGAGGACATGCACAAGGGCCTGAACCTCCGCGGCGTCATCGCCTTCTGAGTCACGGGCGGGCGGGGGAAGAAGCCCGTCCGCCATCCCCGCGGGGGCATCCGCCCCGGCACCGGCGCCGGGGTACCGAACAGAAAGGACGCCATGGACAGCGTCGACAAGGTCGAGATCCACGAGCTCGTCTCCCGGTACTGCCACATTCTCGACACGCGCAACTGGGCCGACCTGGACAAGATCTTCCTCCCCGACGCGGTCGTCGACAGCGGTCCCACGCTGGGCGTCTACCGCGGCATCGAGGAGATCGCGAAGTTCTGGTACGACTACCCGCACCCGGACGGGCACCACGCGCTGAACGTCATCGTGGAGGGGGAACAGCCCGACGGCACGGTGAAGGTCGTCACCAAGGGGTTCTTCGCCCGCGAGGGCGGCTTCAACGGCGGCGACTACCACGATGTCGTGCGCAGGACCGACCTCGGCTGGCGGTTCGTCAGCCGCACCTACGTGCCGCGCTGGAAGGTGGACGTGTCCAGCACGTGACTCGCCGGTCGCGCTTTGTGCGGAGTTCGCGGAGTCGTCCGCGAACTCCGCCGTCGTACGTGCGCAGCCTCATTCACAACGCCGGCTTCGACGGCCACGAGGAAAGATCGGACACACCGTGAAGACACTTCGACTTGGCACCGCCGGACCTGAGGTCTCGGCCGTGGGCCTGGGCTGCATGGCAATGTCAGGGCTCTACGGTCCGGCCGATGACTCCGAGAGCATGGCGACGATCCGCCGCGCCATGGAGGTCGGCATCACGCTGCTGGACACGGCGGATGTCTACGGTTCCGGAGGCAACGAGGAACTCGTCGGACGGGCCGTTCGGGGACACCGCGACGAGGTCGTCATTGCGACGAAGTTCGGGTTCGTCCGTGACGGGCAGGGCTGTCGCTCAGGCGAGCGGAATGTTGACGGACGTCCCGAGTACGTCCGGGCCGCTTGTGAGGCGAGCCTGCGCCGGCTGGGCGTCGATACGATCGACCTGTACCAGCAGCATCGCGTCGATCCCCTCGTGCCCATCGAGGAGACCGTGGGTGCGATGGCCGAATTGGTCGCCGAGGGCAAAGTCCGGTATCTCGGGCTGTCCGAAGCGGAGTCGGCGGACATTCGGCGCGCGCACGCAGTGCACCCCATCGCCAGCCTGCAGAGCGAATACTCCCTGCTGGAGCGCGCCGTCGAGGACGAAGTCCTCGGGGTGTGCGCCGAGGCGGGCATCGGGTTCCTTGCCTACGCGCCTCTCGTGCGCGGTCTGCTGGCGGACACGCTGCCGCCTCCCGGCTCGGCGGACGGCTCGGACACCCGGGCCGGGGGGCGGTTCCCACGTCTGGACGCCGAACACCGGACTGCCAACAACACCCTCGTGTCCGTGGTCCGGGACATCGCTCTGCACCACGGCGCGACGCCTGGACGCGTGGCTCTGGCGTGGCTGGTGTCCCGCGAGCAGCCGGTGGTCCCCATTCCGGGCACGCGGCGCATCGCCTACGTAGAAGACAACGCGCAGACTCCCGATCTGCACCTTTCCGCGGACGAGAGGAGCCGGCTGGACACGCTCGCGCAGCACGTCCACGGCGACCGCTACGGCGCCGACGCCAAAGCCGGTGCGCGGGTCTCCCCCGCGCAGGCCTGACCGCGGCCGGTCCTGCCGGCGTCCGGGATCCCGCCTGGCCAAAGGCGGGACCCCGGACGCCGGCACGCCACCTCCGCGGTCAGGCGAACACCGGGCTCATCGACTCGCTCGGCACCTTCGGCAGCCTGGCCGGCCGGGTCCGTACGTCGGCCACGGTCGGACCAACCCGGTCCGCCACCCGCTGGAGCAGCTCCATGTCGAAGCCGAACACCTTCCCCGCCGTGGTCCCGAGCATGGCCCGCACCTCGACCGGCGATACGTCTGCGAAGGTGTGCGAGATCGCTTCCCGCGAGTAGGGGAACGTGCCCTCGGAGTGGGGGTAGTCGACACCCCACATGATCTTGTCGACGCCGATCTCATGGCGCTGCGCCGCCTCCGAGGGCAGGAACAGGCTGGCGCCGATGAAGAAGTTGCGCTGGAAGTACTCGCTCGGCTTCAGCGACAGGGGCTCCACCGCGGGCTGCAGGAAGCGCCGGAACCCCGAGGCGTCCTTGCCGTGCGCATAGACGGTGTCCAACTGCTTCAGATGCTCCGGAATCCACCCCGCGCCGCCCTCCGTGAGGATGACCCGGAGCGTCGGGAAGCGCTCGAGCACGCCCGAGAAGATCAGGTGGGCGATTCCCCGGCGGTTGTAGAAGTGGTTCTCGACCGCGCTGATCGCGATCATGCCCGGCCCGCCCCGTTCGGCGTGCGGCAGCTGCGGCGGCACCGGCGCGTGCTTGTGCACCGGAACGTCGAGTTCGGCGCAGACCTGCCACAGCGGTTCGAGGTCGGAGACGTACAGCGGCGGAGCATCGCTCAGCGGGCTGTCCATCGGCAGCAGGATGCCGCCGGTGAGCCCCATCTCCTTGGTCTTGCGGACTTCGGCCACCGCGTCGTCGATGTCGAACAGCGACACCTGGGCGATGCCCGCTCGGCGTCCGGGGGCCTCGGCGCAGAAGTCGACGAGCCACCGGTTGTGCGCCCGCAGCCCCGCCCATCGCTGCTCGTACTCGGTCCTCGTAGCCGGGCCGGTGCTGGCGAACACCGAGCCCGGCATGAACGGTGGCGCGGTGTTAGGGAAGATGACCTCGGCCGCGACGCCGTCCTGGTCCATGTGCAGGACGCGGCGTGGCGAGTCCCAGCTCAGCGCGCTGTGCCACGAGGCCGCGCCGGTGAGGATCTCCTCGTCGCCGAAGTCGAAGTCCTCCCGCTCCAGCCGCGGGTCGACGAAGTCCCACGGGTTCGAGTACGCGTCCGCCCAGGCGTCGAAGTCGTCATGCCACTTCTTCTCCAGGTAGGGCTTGTAGTCGCGGAGGTCGGCACCGGCGTGGCTGTCCGAGGAGATGACGACGTAGTGCTCGTCGTCGCGCAGCTCGGTGCTTTCCGGGGATTCTTGGGCCATGGCAGTGAACCTCTCCGGCCCGCTCGGGGTCTCAACCGCCCCGGCGGGCCTGATTACTTGATCAATCAGGAGGTGGAACTCTGTGACGGCTCAGCGGGCCATGTGCGCCGTCAGGTCACGCAGGACCGGTGCGATGCTGAGCGCCTTGTCCGGATCGGAACTGTGCGCCGCCCCGCGGGCCCCGGACCGGGTCACCACGCGCACCTGGATGGCGGCCGCGCGGGCGGCCCCGAGCGTCTCGTACCACGACAGGTCGTCCAGTTGTCGACCCGTCAGGCTGGCGTACTCGGCGGCCAGGTCGGCCGGCCGGAACGCATCCGGGATGCCCCGGATGCCGAGAGCCTCTGCCCGCTGCTGGTAGTAGCGGTGCATCAGGCACACAAATGCCACGTCGGCTTCGGGATGTCCGAGGGCGGCACCCTCCCAGTCGAGCACGGCCGTGACGCGCCCGTTGTGGAACAGCAGATTGCCGGCCCGGCTGTCGCCCCAGTTGACGCAGGCCGGCTCGCTGCGCCGGGGCAGGTTCGACGACAGGAGTTCCAGTGCCGTCTCCAGCAAGGGGTACCGAACGCCGGAACGGCCCCACTCGTACAGCTGCCGAACGTAGTTGACCTGGCATTCCAGCGGATCGCGTCCCAGGTGGGGCCGTTCGAACTCGCGCAGATCGAACTTGTCGGCGGTGATCTGGTGCAGTTCGGCGAGGACGGCGACCAGCTGACGCTGCATGGCGGATCGATCCTCGGGCGAGGAATCGAGCACCCAGCCACTGAAGTTGTACGGGGGGTCACTCGGCCATGGGCGGCCATCGATGCGCGGCATCACCAAGAACGGTGTTCCCAGCCAGGAGCGGTCGTCCTCGTAGTGCAGGATCTCCGGCACGGGCAGACCCGTGTGCCGGCGAACGACCCGCATGATGCGCGCCTCGCGTTCGAGACTCTCGTCGGGAAAGGTCTGGTGCTGCGGGTCGGGCGAGGACATCCGGGCCACATAGCGGCCCGTCCGCTGCTCCCGGTCCTCGACCGAGAACATCAGGTTGAGGCTGGAGCCGCCCTCCTCGGGAAAGGCCGCCTGCGTAAGCCGGCTGCCGGCGGGAAAGCGCTGCGCGATCCAGCCGCTCAGCCGCCGTGTCAGCTCGTCCGCGTCCGGACGCCACGAGGTGTCCAGCAGGTTGTTCCGTCCATTGTTCTTCACGGGTGATTCGGTCATCGGCGCTCTGCCTCGGGACGTCGGGACATGACGGGTCAGGGTCGACGGCTGACATAGATGGCTGGGCGATCGGATTCGCGGACCTCGTCCCAGCCGCCCCTGATCCAGGTGCGCTGGGCCCAGCCGTAGCCGACCTCGCCGTCCCAGATCCACTTCGCCGGCCCGTCCACGGCGACGTGGCCCGCCGGTTCGGCGCCGACGGTCGCGCCTTGCGGCATGTATCCGGTCGTCGGCATGCTGCCGAGCAGTTCGCCCGTCAGGACCTGCGGACCTGCCGAGGTCTCAAAACGCGCACCGAAGTCGCGGGGTTCGCCGGTGGGGCCGATGAGCGCCGGGCCGTCGAAGTCGTGGATGTTCTCCATGGTCGTGCCGTCCCACACGTAACCGCGCGCGTAGGTCGGGCGTCCCACCACGTACACGTTGAGTCCGTGGAACGTGCGCCCGCTCGGGAAAGAGGCGTTGGCCCACGCCACCCGCCACTGGTTGCTCCGCGCCCGCGGCCCGCACGAGTGGTCCCGGTGACCGACGCCGTTGTAATCGATCGTGTGCCTGTCGAAGCGGATCGTTCCGGTGAGACGGAGGGACTGCTCCAGGTGCAGGCCGCTGCCACTGACCGCCGGGTTCTGGTCGTCGGCGTTCATCGTCGTGGTGTCGGTCTTCATGCCGCGCCCCCACGTGGGCGACGTTCCCTCGCAGACGAGGTCGACTTCCAGGCGGGTCACCGCACCGCCGCCGAGCGGGCCGCGGGCCAGGTCGGACTGCAGGACCCGCCGGGCCATGCCGTCGAAGCCGAACTGCCATGTCTCCAGCGGTTCGATCGGCTTGACGACCATCTGACCGGTCCGCCTGTCGACCGGATCGTGCCGGCTGTAGGAGCGGTCGGTGAGGATCTCCCCGTTGGGGAGGTAGACCGAGAAGATGGCCTCCCAGACCTGCGTCTCCAGCAGGACGAGGTGCCCGTAGACCGAGATGCCGGTGCCGGGATCGTGACCGGTGATGAGGACGCTCTCGCTCCACATCGGAATGTCCTCGCGCACTTCGTGCAGAGCGTCGTCCTCGGCGCTTACGCGGTGTTCGAAACGCGGCATTGCTGTGTACTCCTTAGTGAACGCTGCCCGAAAGTGATCCTGCCGGGGACCGTTGCGCCGGCTCCGGCCGTCCGCTGCGGTCTCGGGATGCCGGTGCTACCAGCCGTCGCCCGCTCTTCCCGGGCGACGGTCGTTCGCATCGCCCAGGTAGCTGGCCTCGATCGCCTCGATCCGGCCGGCGACGTCCTGGGCGCTGCCGTGCATGGTTTGTGTTCCGTGACTGATGACGTAGGCGCTGTCGGCGATGCCGAGTGCCAGCCGTACGTGCTGTTCGACAATGAGAACGCTGATCTTGAGTTCGTCGGCGACCTGGCGGGTCACGGCCAGCAGACGTTCGACGATCACGGGTGCCAGGCCCATACTCATCTCGTCGATCATCAGCAGTTGCGGATTCTGGAGCAACGCCCGGGCGATGGCGAGCATTTGCTGCTCGCCCCCGGAGAGCAGTCCGGCCTCACGCTTGGCCAGCGGCTCCAGCTCAGGGAGATAGGCGAACACCGAGTCGACGTCGCTGCGCGTCCGGCGCGCTGCGAGCCGCAGGTTCTGCAGGGTCGTGAGGCCGGCGAACAGGCAGCGGTCGTCGGGGACGTAGGCCAGGCCCCGGCGCGCGGTCAGATGAGGACGGCGTACCGAAGGCCGCTCCCCCATGACGAGGATCTTCCCCTGGATGGCCGGCAGCAGTCCGGCGATCGTCTTGAGGATGGTCGTCTTCCCGGCACCGTTCGGTCCGAGCAGGGCCACGACCTCACCGGACCGTACGGTGAGATCGACGTCGCGCACCACGGTCAGTCCACCGTGTCCGGCGTGCAGTTGCCGGACGCTGAGGACGTCGGCCGGTGCCGCCGCCGGTTCGGTTGCTGTCGTCATGAGCGCGTCACCTCCGGTTCTCCACTCGACGGCAGTTCCGCCCCGTCTTCGGTCACGCCGATGTAGGCGGTGCGTACCGCCGGGTCGCACCGGACGGCGTCCGGCGGCCCCGAGGCGAGCAGCCCACCGCGGTCGAGGACGACGACCTCGTCGCAGATGCCCATCACCAGTTCCAGGTCGTGGTCCACCAGCACCATCGATATGCCCAGGTCCAGCAACGACAACAGGCGCAGGCCGAGCTCCTGGCTCTCCGCGGAGTCGAGCCCGGCGGCGGGTTCGTCCAGCAGGAGCAGGCGCGGCCGGCCACGCAAGGAACGTGCCAGCCCGGCGAGCTTGGTCTCGCCGTTGGACAGTTCGCGCGGGTAGCAGTCGGCTTTGCCCGCCAAGCCCACCAGACGCAGCAGCTCGCCGACCGAGAACGGGCCCGCTTCACCCGCTTCGTCGTGCGCGTGCGCTGGGACGACGAGATTCTCACGGATCGTCAGGTCCTCGAACAGCTCGGTGTTCTGGAACGTGCGCCGCAGACCCATGCGCGCTCGCGCGTGGGGCGGCCGGTCCTCGACACTCTCATCACCGAAACGCACGGTCCCCGTCGACGGCACGAAGCCGCAGAGCGCGTCGATGAGCGTCGTCTTGCCGGCGCCGTTCGGCCCGATCAGCCCGATCAGTGAACCCGGCCGCACGATCAGGTCCACGCCGTCGACCGCGCGGACGCTCCCGAACGTGACACGGATGTCGCGGGCCTCCAGCAGCGGCGTTCCGTTCCCCCGGACGGAACCGCCGTCTTGACGCCGCTGTGCCACGCGGTCAGCCACGGACAGGCCGGCCGGGCCCGAGTAGCCCGTGGTCACCTGGCCGGCGGCCGACGCGAGGGCAGCGTCCGAGCCGGGAGTGCCCGCCTGCCGGCCGAGCCGCCATCTCGCCAGCAGTGCCTTGTAGTTCCGGTTGAATTCGGGGGCGACGCCGTCCGGGTTCAGTACGGCGGTCAGCACCACGCCGACGCCCGCGATCAGCGCCTGGTAGCGGTCGACCGAGGCGCTACTGGAAAACAGCGCGAACAGCGGTCCACCCGCCGAGAGAAGGCCGGCGACCACCGCGCCCGCGATGCTGCCGATACCGCCGATGTAGGCCGTCGTCACGAAGGTCACCGAGGCGAGCGGCGCGAACGAGTCGAAGGACAGGTGTCCGTAGAGGTAGCCGAAGAGCGCTCCGGCGATTCCGGCCAGGAACGAGGCGATACCGAAGGCGATGAGCTTCGTGCGGACGGTGTTGACGGCTTCGGCCGCGGCCGCCCGCTCGTTGTCGCGCACCGCCAGCATCATGAGGCCCAGGCGGCTTCTGCGTAGCCAAGCGACGCCGGCGACGCACAAGGTCAGCACAACGAGCACCGTCATGGTGTAGCGGAACGGATGGGTGATGCCGTCGAGCGAATACCCGAACATCTCCGGGGACGGCACGTGGATGCCGGAGAGGCCGCCCGTGAGTTTCGCGTCACCGAAGATCAGGGAGCTCACCGCCACCGCCGCGCCCAGCGTGACCACGGCCAGGCTGACCCCGCGCACGCGCAGGGCCGGCAGTCCGAGCAGCAGGCCGCAGACCCCCGTAGCGAGTCCCGCAAGGATGATCGGGATGGGGAAGGGGATCCCCATGTCCGCGGCGAACCGCGAACAGAACCATGCGCCGAGGCCCGCGAAGGTCATCTGGGCCAGCGAGATCTGCCCGACGTATCCGGTCAGGACGACCAGCGACAGCGCGATGACGGCCGAGATCAAGCCGACCGATATCGCTGTCTGGTAGGAGTTGCTCACCACGGACGTCACGGCCACCACGGCGACCACCACGGCGGCAAGCACGACCGGATGCGCGCGGGCCGGAGGCGCGAGAGGCGGGCGACCCAGGGTGATCGTGGCCCGGCCCGGAATCACCCTGCCCCGGACGACCATCACGGCGATGATCAGCAAGAACGGCACGGCCTGCTGCATGCCGTCGATGCTCGGCGAGGCGATGTTCCAGTAGCCGGCGATCTCCGACAGTGCGATGCCCAGCACGAGTCCGGCGATCGTGGCCGTCCAGAACGACCTGAAGCCCGCCAGGAGCGTCACGGACAGCGCCGGGATGATGAGGAGGATGGTGGTCGTGGCGTTCAGAGAGGTGATCGGGGTGACCATGATGCCCGCGAAGCCGGCGAGCATCGACCCGACGACCCAGGTGGTGAAGGCCACGGTGTTCTGGGAGTAGCCCAGGATCGCGATGCCTTCCTCGGAATCGGAGGCGGCCCGGAAGAGGGATCCCGGCGTGGTGCGGTGCGCGAACCAGCTCAGCGCAGCGGCGAGGACGAGGGCGATGGCGCAAAGGATGATCCGGTCCCGGCCGATGTCGATGCCGAACAGGTGCACCGTGCTCGTCGGCAGCAGCGACGGAACGCTCTGGGCGTCGTAGCCGAACAGCATTCCCGCTCCGGCCTGGAGGAGCAACACGATGCCCAGCGTGGCCACGAGCTTCGCCAGCAACGGTGCGCGCACGAGCGGCCGCATCACCAGCCGCTGGATGACGGCTCCCAGGACGCCGGCGGCCGGCACGGCGACAATCGCCGCGGCCACCGTGGAGAGGCCGTGGTCGGTGAGCCACACATAGAAGCACGCGGTGATCATCGCCACCGCGCTCTGCGCGAAATTGACGACGCCGCTCGCGCGGTGCACCAGGATCAGGCCTTGGGCGATGAGCGCGTAGGCCGCGCCCGCCCCGAGGCCAAGGATCGCGAAAAGAACAAATTGGTCCACTCAGGATCATCCCTTCGACGGGCTCGTGATCCGCTGGGACGACCGGGCCGGCGCATGCCGAGCCCGTCCCGCCCGAATGAGTCGATGACGCATGCGATGGTGCGGACAAACGCCGGCGACAACCCCGCGATGGGCATGCCGAGACCCGTCCCAGCACGCACACATCCGATGGAGCATCGGTCGGCCTACCGCCGGACCACGCAGCCGCGCTCCGGCGAGCCCGCCGCCTGCCGTGCCCGTGTGACCCGGCAGCAGGCTGGCGGCGTTCGCCTTGGTGGCCAGAAGCTACACCGTCGTTAATCCCTACGCCAGTAGGTAGCGAATAGATCGTGCAGATCGGGTTCCCGTCGGCAAGGACGTGGAACCGGACTGTAACAGCTAGCGAATGCATTCTTGACGACACTTCTGCATACGACTAACGATGGTTACGCCCGCTGCCGAACCCGCGCAGTCGCCGGGCTCGCACCGGCGTTCAGACCGGACGCGGCACCGCTACCGACGAACCTGCCGCACGTGATGGATCAGGTCCCGAGCCACTTGCCCTGCCGCGACCGGCAGCGCAGGGCGCCTGGGCCCAACAAAGCAAGCAGGCACCGGAACGGAAGGTACGACAGCCATGACACAGACGGATCCCACCAGCAGCGCGGATCCAACGGACACAGCCACCGCCCCTGGCCTGGCGATGGAGTTCGACCACTGGAGCTCCAAGATGGCCTACTCCCCCTACGACGTGTGGGCACGGCTGCGCAACGAGTGTCCGGTGGCCCGCACGCCCCGGCACGGCGGCTATTACGTCCTGAGCCGCTACGAAGACGTATTCGCGGCAGCGCTCGACACGGACATGTACTCCTCGGACGGAGACGGCCTGGGCGTGGCGATCCCGCCCCAGGAGCTGCGGCCGCTCTACCCCATCGACCTCGATCCACCGCACCACACCAAGTACCGACAGCTGCTCAACCCGTTCTTCAACATGCGCGCCGTCGCGAAGCTGGAGCACTGGATCCGCGAACTGGCCCGGGAACTGATCGCGGCGTTCCCCTCGTCGGGAACGTTCGACGTCTGCGCCGGGTTCACCCTGCCGCTCCCCCGCCGGGTCGGTTTCAAAATGCTGAGCTTCCCGGAGGAGTACACCGACGAGGTCTCCGAGCTGGTCGAGGCGATCATGAGTGACGTCGAGGACCGGCAGGGCGAAGCCGCACCGAAGCTGTTCCAGCGGCTGTCCGGCATCCTCGCCGAACGCAAGACGGGGCCGCGCCAGAACGACCTGCTCGACACGGTGGTGTTCGCCGAGATCGACGGCACGCCCGTCAGCGACCAGCAGAGCTTCGCCATGCTGGTGCTCCTGCTGATGGGCGGTCTGTCGACGACGAGCGCGGCACTCGCGGTGATGATCGAGTGGCTCGCCGACCACCCGGAGGACCGCAAGAGGCTCACGGAGCACCCGGAACTGCACAACCTCGCGGTGGAGGAGTTCGTCCGGTTCTCGAGCCCCGTAGCCCACATCGGCCGTACGGCGATGGCCGACGCCGAGGTACACGGCTGCCCCATCCCGAAGGGCTCGCGGGTACTGCTCGGGTTCGGCTCGGCCAACCGTGACGAGCGGGAGTTCGAGCGTGCCGACGAGGTGATCATCGACCGGCAGCCCAACCGCCACGCCGGCTTCGGGGTCGGCCCCCACCGGTGCATCGGCTCGCACCTGGCCAAGCTTCAGCTCAAGGTCGCACTCGAAGAACTGCTGGCGGCGATGCCGCCGTTCCACGTCCACGATCACGGGCAGACCCACTGGGTGGGCAGCGAGTCCCGGATGATGGACCGACTGATTTTGGGGATGGGATAACCGAATGGCTTTCAAGGTCACCATCGACTCACAGCGCTGCCAGGGCCACGGCAAGTGCATCATCGAGTGCCCTGAGGTGTTCGACTCGGACGAGCAGGGCTACGCCGTGCTCACGATGACCGAGATCCCGGACGAACTGCGCCCCAAGGTGCGCCAGCGCGTCGCGGACTGCCCGGAGGCGGCGCTCGAGATCAGCGACTGACGCCTGGTGGCGCGGGCGGCGCGCGGCCGGAACAGCCGGTCGTCGGAGACCGCGGCGGATACCGCCGCCACGTTCCGCCGCCCGCCACGAGGCACAGAACGTCCGAGCCGGTGCACGGGATCACCTCGCGCACCGGCTCAGGCCCGTCACGCGACGCTCCGAGCAGCGGTCACGGGCTGCCGGGGCCAGTGGCCCGGTAAGCAGGAAAGACGGACCCCACTCGATGTGCAGGTGCTTTTTCGGACCCGTGCACAGGGCGCGGCCAAGAGAAAGGGACGCGGAAATGGAGCTGACCGGCAGGACCATGCTGGTGACCGGAGCGGGCAGGGGGCTCGGCCGGGCCATCTCGTTGGCGGCAGCGCGCGCGGGCGCCAACGTCGTCGGCGGCAGCCGTACGACCGAGGACCTCGACAGACTCGGCGCCGAAATCGCCGCGGAGGGCGGGGTGTTCCACGGCGAGCGCCTCGACGTCACGGACCTCGCCTCGATCGAGGGATTCATCGCCGCCGCACGCGAGCGGTTCGGCCGGATCGACGGCCTGGTCAACAACACCGGCGCCGGCGTGAGCGCGCCGTCCCTCGACATAGACGCCGAACAATTCGCCTACACCTTCGACTTCAACACGCGCAGCATGTTCTTCTGTTCGCAGGCCGCAGGTCGGTCGATGCTCGAGCACGGCGGCGCGATTGTGAACATCAGCTCCAACTTCGCGGTGGCCGGTGTCGGAGTCCGCTCGGTGTACTGCGCGGCGAAGGCTGCAGTCGACAGCCTGACCCGCTCCCTGGCGGTCGAATGGGCCCCGCACGGGATCCGGGTGAACGCCGTCGCGCCGGGCACGATGAACACCCCCGGCTACCAGCGGGCACGGCGTAACGCGCCGGAGATGGTCGAGTCCGTCATCGCCGCCACGCCGTCCGGCCGCATTGCCGAGCCGGAGGAGGTCGCCGCGCTCGTGGTGTTCCTCCTGACCGACGCGTGCGCGGCCATGACCGGGCAGATCATGGCCGTCGACGGCGGCCAGTCCGTGCCGCTCGCCGCGCTCAGCGTGCCGAAGCGCCCGGTGCCGGAGCCCGCCGAGGTCTGACCTGCCCAGCAGAGATGCCGACGGCCGACCCGCGACCTGCCCGCCGCAGGCGTGGTGTCGGCCGTCGCGCGCTCTGACGACATCTTCGAAGCGGTCGGGGCCGGTCGGCGCCGGTCGGACGGCCCGACGTGGCCCTTCCACCGCCGTCAGGCCGGCCTGTCGATACGTCCGCGCTGCCGCGGCCTCCGTCCAGCCCTGCGCGGTCCGGCTCTTCTGCGCGGACGCCGCCCCGTGACCGGCGCACCACCGCGTGGTGCGGTGGGACGGTTCTCCCGTTGCTCTCGCCGGCGCATGGGACGCCCGTGCGCGTGCGTCCGCCGCCGACAGGTTCCGTCGTCACCCGCGGGCGGGACGGCCTAATCGCGGACCATGTTGACGGCCGGGTAAGGGAACTTGGCGTTCACCCCGCCGTCGACCACGAGTGTCTGGCCGGTGATGTGGCCGGCCATTCCGGAGGACAGGAACAGCAGTGCGGAGGCGATCTCCGACGGCTGAGCGATGTGCCCGAGGGGGGTGTTCTCATCGTTGGCCCGTCGGCCCTCGTCGCCGAGGATCTCCACGAAACGGGGGGTCCAGATAATGCCGGGCGCCACCGCGTTGACCCGGATACCGAGCGGTCCGAACTCGACCGCGGCGGACCGCACCAGTGACTCCAGCGCTGCCTTGGCTGCGCCGTAGGCCGCGTTGTGAGCCGATCCGCGCAGCGCTGACACCGAGGACACGAACGTGAACGACGCTCCGTCGACGCCCTTGAGCAGGTCGAGCCCGTGGCGGAGCATCAGCATCACGTGCCGCAGGCAGATGTCGAATTGCTGGTCCCACACGTCTTCGGTCATCTGCTCGAGGTCGCGCGGTACCGCCATGCCTACGATGTCGATCACACCGGTGAGCGATCCGTACAGCTCGGATGCCCGCTCGACCAACCGGATGACCTCGGAGGCACGGGTGATGTCGCCGGACCAGGCCGTCGCCGCGTCGCCGAGCTCGGCCGCGACCCGGTCCGCGCGCTCCTGCACCAGGTCCACGCACAGGACCCGCGCACCGTTGGCGACCAGAGCGTGAGCCGTCTGCCGGCCGATGCCCTGTCCCGCTCCGAGGACCAGGAACCGGCCACCGTCGACACGGTGCATCGTCGTGTAGTCGGGAACGTCGGTGCTGTCGAACTCCGTTGTCTGCGCAGTCATCGATCAGCCCAACAACTCGCCGCGGATCAGTTCGATGCGCACCTGGTCCGGATCCATGATGTACATGTACTCGCGGATCTCGCCCTGCACGTCGACGCGCATGTAGGTGTCCCACAGCACCGAGCCGCCCAGACCCTCGACCCGCTCCGCGGTCGCTTTCACATCGCTCACGTAGATCGCGGCATGCGTGAAGCCGACCGTGTTCGTCGAGCGCACCGGCTCGACGACGGGCGCGGGCGAGAAGTGGTGCACCAGCTCGATCTTCTGGGGGCCAAGGGTCAGAACCGTGACCTGCACGTCCAGGGACGGACGCTGCATCAGCCGGGCGAACTCCACCCCGGAGACCTTGCGCGAGTACGTCTCCTCGAAGCCGAACAGCTCGCAGTAGAACCGTCGCGAGCGGTCCACGTCGCTGACGCAGATGCCGACGTGGCTCAGCATCGCCGTGGCAGCCATCAGAACCCCCTGTGCTCGGTGCCGAGGACGACGACGCCCAGACGCGCGGGCTTGTCCCCGTGGTTGTGCCACTCGTGGCGCGTCCCGTTCTGAACGAGGAAGTCGCCCTGCTTGAGGACCGTTCGCGTGGTGTCGAGCACGGCCTCCACCTCGCCGTCTATGACGATCACCAGGTCCACCGAGTGCGTGTAGTGCATTGCGGAGTCATCGCCGGGTGTCCGCTGGATGGAGTTGAGGGCTTCAGGGGCACCGGCCGGGGCCGGACCTCCCTCCGGGTACACCACGCACTGGACCAACCGCACGCTGCCTGGGCCGGACGCGCCCGTGTCCAACGCCGCCAGACCGTCGTCCGGCAGGTCGGGGAGGGTCTGCGAGGCCCACAGGATGTAGGCCTGCCACCCGTCGGCGGCCAGTCCCGGCGCGGGTCCGATCTCGGTGTCCGACGCGATGATGCCTTGGTTGTCGGCATCGTGTCCGGTGACGACGAGCCGGACGTCCCGCACTCTGTTCGTGGCTGTCATGTCCTGCCTTTCCGGAGCGGTCGCGCCGCTCCGTCCTGGGGGGGAGGAGGACCCCGCCGCTGCGCAGCCGGGCCTGCCGGCAGTCGTCCGCACAGTCCTGGACGGCTGGCCGAGTCGTGGCGGACCGGCTGCATCAGGCATCGCGAAGTCCTCCTGGGTGAGCTGGAACCTTCGGGGCACCCGGGCGGGCACCGCCGGAGCCCCGAGGCGAGAAGCCGACGCGCCGACCGGTGGTCGGAACCTGTCCTGACCCTGGTGGGACGTCAGCCGGTCGAGCCGGGCACGGTGTAGTAGCCCTTACCGGCACGCTTGTAGGTGCTTCCGTCCCACTGGTACAGGTACGCGCCGGTGTGCAGTGCATGAGGGAACCCCGGCAGGTGGTTGTCGCTGTCCAGAGTCGGGCCCATGAACTGCGGGAGGTCCTTCACCTTGGCGAGCACGGCCGGCAGCCCCGCGCGAGTGATCTTGTCGCCGCCGACCTGGTTGCCGAGACGGGCGAGGGTCACGATGTTGGAGAAAGCCATGATCGAGAACGCGTTGATCGTCGTGTGCGGAGCCCACTTGGCAATGGCCGCGCGGAAGACCGCCGCGTCACGGTTGTCCGGGTCGGAGGCGTCGACCAGGTCGTTATAGAAGATCACGCCCTTGGCCTGCGAGCCGACGGCCTTGAAGAAGTCCGCCCGCTGCGACGGAAGAATCCACTGAGGCCGGTAACCCGTCTGCGTCGATGACATGATCAGCTGCTGCGCCACCTGTCCGTTCGAGGTGACGAGAACCGCCTTCGCGTGAGTCTGCGACAGCCGCGTGGCGTACTGGCTCACGTCGCTCGCGCCCGGCGGGATGGGGAGCACGGACGTCTTCGCACCGAGTTTCCGGGCCGGCTTCTGGAAGTACTCCAGACACTGCTCCTTGAACGCCGGGACGTCGACGTAGGCGCAGGCGCCGACGACGTTCTGCTCGGCGATGTAGGAGGCGGCCGCAGCGCTCGCGGTGAAGCCCGAACCCTGCCACGCATAGGAGTTGGAGGCTGCGAACTCGGGGCCGGAAATGGGCATGGTCTGGCTGGCGAGGCCGGCCTTGGCAACCACGGACACTCCGGCGTCGCCCCAGAAGGCGTCGAGCCCGTAGACCGTGACGACACCGCTGTTGACGAACTTCGCGGCACACTGAGCATCGCTCTGGGCGTTGTTCTTGCCGTTGCAGGCGACGATCTTCAGCGCACGGCCGCCGACGCCACCGTGGGAGTTCACGTACCGCGCGGCCGCCTCGGCACCGTCCAGGATTTCCGGGGCCACGCCGATCGGGTTGTCGTCGGTGTAGAGGATTCCCACCTCCACCGGATTGTCTGACGGTACGTCCTTGGTGCCGGGGGCGAGTGCGCTTGGGTCTGCCGTGGCGCCGGCGCCGACTCCGGCGGCGTCGGTGGCCTTGCCGGCGGTGCTGGAACAGCCTGCCGTCGCGAGGAGAGCTGTAACCGCGATGACAGCGGCGACGGCCAGAGATGGCTGGTTGGTGGAGCGTCTCAGACGGGCTTCGGATCGCATCTGCAACTCCTTGGCTTGTGAACAGTGATCTATCTCGGATCACGTGCCGAGCAGGGTTGTGCTAGGGAGCGAAACCTGTGGTGCGCCTGGGAGTTCAAGGGCGGCGCCCGTGTCCCTGTGCGGCAAGAATCAGTTCAGGCTGGCGCGTGGAGCGTCTTCCCCGGGCACGCGAGACCGCTTTGAGGGCGCGCCCGGGGTGGCCGTTGTGGCCGTGTCGGCTGGGATCGCCACGCCGGGAAGGTGAGGCGGTCGACGGTCAGCCGATGTTCGCGCCACCAAGCGGCTTGTGGACGTCGCCGCGCGGGAACAGGTCCGCGGTCGGCGGCACCAGGACCTCCTCGGCGCTCGGCCCGACCCGCTCGGCAATCGGCGCGAGCTTGTCCACGTCGAACCCGAAGACCTTGGCCGCGTTCTCACCGAGGATCTTGCGCGCCTCGTCGACGGGCACCTCGTTCGCACCGAGGGTGGCCTGCAGGTAGTTCTGCGTTCCCCCGTTCCAGGTGCCCTCGTGGTGCGGGTAGTCGACCCCCACCATCATCTTGTCGACGCCGATCCGGTCACGAACCGCGACTTCGGCACGGGTCAGCAGGGACGAGCCAAGGTGGCACTGCCGGGCGAAGTACTCCGACGGCTTGCGCTTGACCACCTGGCGGATGTCACGTCGCAGGTAACTGCCTTCGTAGGAGTAGTCCATGCCGGCCAGCTTGGAAGGAACCCAGCCCGAGCCCTGCTCGGTGAGTACAAGCTGAAGCCTGGGGTGCCGCTCCAGTACGCCGCCCCAGATCATGTGGTCCAGGATCTGGCGGCAGAAGAACTCGACCTGGGCTACGAACAACGGCCCCATGCAGACCGGGTGAGGCGGCGGCGACGCAGGGGCGATCCAGCGGGTGGATGTCGAAGAGATCGCGACGTGGCTGTTCACCAGCATCCCGAGTTCCTCGCACGTGTGCCAGATCGGGTCGAAGGCGCCGGCGTAGAGAGGCAGCTGCTCGTCGAAGTGGGGCAACATGACGCCCTTGAAGCCGTGTTCCTTGGCCCACTGGATGTCCCGCACCGCCCGGTCGACATCGGTGAAGCTGATCGACGCCATCGCCGCGAAGCGGTCGGGTGCGTGACTGACAAAGTCGGCGAGCCACCGGTTGTAGGCGTCATTGCCCGCCACGACGTGCGCTTCGTCTCGTTGCGGCTCGCCCAACTGTGCCGCGAGTAGGGGCGAGTACATCTCGAAGGGGAGCCCGAAGTCGGGGAACAGGACCTCCCCCGTCACGCCTTCACGGTCGAGTTCCTGCTCGCGTCGCGCCGGATCGAAGTTGCCCTCCAGGCGACCGGCGTCGATGACCGTTTCTCGCCACTCTTCAACCAGGTACGGGTCCAGGCGCTGGGAGAGCGCGCGCTCCTCGAAGGTGTGCGATCCCCGCTGCTCGTAGGCCTTGCAGAACTCGCGGAACTCCGCGCGAAAGGCCGGGTCGAGGTAGTCGGTGTAGTCCTCCATCCGCGCGGTGGCGTGCCCATCGGAGGAAATCACCATGAGCTTCTTTTGCACGATCTCCAGAACCTCTCACGCTAGAACCAACGCATAAATGAATACAATCATGCGTGCAAACTCAGCCTAGTGATCGTCGCGCTCCAGTCAATAGATCGGACCGTTACTCCTCCAGTAGTGACCTTTCGTCGGTGGGTTGAGCCGTCGGACGATGCTCGGATCCGGCGCTCCACGCGAGAAGGCGGCGCAGGCCAGGCGGACCCACCCGGTGACGGCGAGAGTTGCCCGGCGAGTGCGGCTCAGGCGGCTGCCGGGCACGCCGCTGAAGGCCCTGTCGCCCTCTACGCAACGACGCAGACACATGGCCGCAATCCGGGCCGGCTGTCGCTCCGCCTTCCACCACCACCCAAGCTGGCGGGGGCCCTACCCGGCGGGACAGCCGCACACCGAGGGGCACAAGCGCCGTGTCGCACGGCCACCGAGGACCGCGCTCCATGGGCCGGGCGTCACCGCACTACGGCCGCACGGCGACCTCGACGGCCATGGTGAGCTTCTCGACGAATTCCTCACGATTCGCGACGCGATGCTTCCACCCCTCGGCGGCAGCGAACAGCACTTCGGCGATCTGACGCGGCGCGACATCGCCGAGCGACCGGTCCGCGACGGCGATGGCCTCGGTGAGCACCTCGAGGAAGGCGGCCCGGTACTCGTCGTACATGATGTGCAGCTGCGCCGGCCCCCGCTCCAACAGGTCGTCGACGCCCTCGCTGAGATGCGTACCGACGTACCGCCCCAGATTGGCGTCGAGCGCCGCCACCAGACGCCCACCGAGTTCCACGCCGGGCGAGGCCAGCGCGGCACGAACGTCACGCAGGGCCTCGTCCAGCGCCTGCCGCATGGTCGCGCGGAACAGCTCCTCCTTGCTGGAGAAGAGGAAGTACAGGCCGGGGCGTGAGATGTCCGCCGCCTGAGCCACCGCGTCCATGGACGTCTTTCGGTAGCCGAACGTGGCGAAGACGGTCAGTGCGGCCGCAAGAACCTGCTCGCGCCGCTGGGAGTCGCCACGGGTTGTCATCATCATGTGCCCACTCTACCTAGTGGACTTACTGTACAGTGTTTGATGAACTTGTTTAGTGGGCGTGGATCCCCCTCCCGCCCTCCCCCGAGAGAGAGCACCAAGAACCATGAACAGGACCGTCCTCATCACAGGCGCTTCAACCGGCATGGGCGAAGCGGCCGCCTTCGAGTACCTGGCCCGCGGCTGGAACGTCGTGGCCACCATGCGCGACACCACGAAGGCCAACTCGTCCTTCGCGGACCGCCCGGATGTCCTGGTCACCCGCCTCGACGTCACCGACACCGACAGCATCGCGGGGGCCGTCAAGGAGAGCATCGAGCGCTTCGGCGCCATCGACGCCGTCCTCAATGCCGCCGGCTACGGACAGCTCGGCACGGTCGAGGAAGTCACCGCCGATCAGGTGCGCGACCAGTTCGAGACCAACGTGGTGGGCACCGTCCAGGTGATCCAGGGCGTTCTTCCGCACATGCGGGAACGCGGCACCGGCCACATCCTCAACATCGGTTCCATGGGCGGTCACGTCAGCCTGCCGACGATGGCCGTGTACTGCGCTTCCAAGAGCGCCGTCCAGAACCTGACCGAGGGATTCGCCCAGGAAGTCGGCCCGCTGGGCATCCACGTCACCCTGGTCGAGCCGGCGGGCTTCGACACCAACTTCGGCACCAACGCGAAGTACCCCGCAACGTCCATCCCGGACTACGCGTCCGCGTACGCCACCATGATCGAATTCGACAAGCAGGCGGTGCGCGGCGACGTCGTCAAGTCGATGGCGGCAGTCGCCGACATCACCGGTACCGACGAACCCCCGCTCCACCTGGCGGTGGCCACTGCCGGACTGGAGATGGTGCGAGGTCGCTTCGCCGAGCTGATGGACGAGTACGCCCGCTGGGAGCCGGTCACGGCCAAGACCGACTGACGCGACAAACCTTGGGCCTTGCGTCAACCACCCGGGACTGAAAGTCCCGGGCTTGCGCAACGGGCGCCACTGGCTGTGGTGCTGGGTTTGCGTCCTGTCCCACGCCCGGTTTTCGGGGGTGGGTCTGGGGCAGTTGACTGCGCCCCGCGTCGCCACAACTCTTCCGCACGGTGACGGATGTTGCGGGAGCCGTTGCGGTCTGCGTGATCAACGAATCCGCAGGACCGGCATGCAAAGCGGGCCTGGGAGGCCCGGTTCGCCTTGTCGATGTGCCCGCATTCGGCGCAGGTTCGGGAGGTGTACGCCGGATCGACGTGCACCACCGGCACCCCTGCCTTGCGGGCCTTGTACGCGATGAAATCTCCGAGCTGGGTAAAAGCCCAGGAGTGGAGGGTGGCCCGTTGGGGCTTGCGAAGCCGTACCCGTGCGCGGATGCCCGTGAGGTCTTCCAGAGCGATTCCGCGACCGGTGCGTTCTGCCTCGGCCACCACATGCTTCGCAATCTTGTGGTTGATGTCCCGCGCCCGCCGCGCCTCCTTACGGCGCCGCTTCTTCAGGCGCCGTTTGGCGGAGGGGGTGTTCTTACGCTGGAGTTTCTGACGCAGGGTGCGCTCGCGCAGACGCCCACGGTTCAGCCGGCGTCCGGCCATGATCTGACCGTCCGAGGTGGTCGCGATGTTCACGATCCCCAGATCGATCCCCAGGAACTCCACCACGCTGGTGTTGAGTTCGGCCTCGGGGACCTCGCAGGTCGCGATCAGGAACCACATGCCGTCGCGGAACAACAGATCGGACTCGCCCCTGCGGTATAAGGCCAGGCGGGCCAAATGTTCGGGAGCGGCGGTGAACGCCACGCCCTTCATCCGGCCCGACAGGGTCCAGATCGACACCGTACGCTCCGTGTACTGCCAGGACAGCATCCGGTCGTCATACGGCTGCGCGCCCACAGGCCGGAAAGCGATCGGTTTCTCGACTGCCCGCCGGTAGCGCTTGGAGAAGGGCCTGCCGAGATTCCCGGCCTTCAGGTTCGCCCTCAACGTGCGGTAGGCATCGCACGTCTTCTTGATGACATGCTGGGCCGCCTGAGCGCCGAGCCCCCACCGGTCCTTGACCGCCGTATAGGTGTGCTCACGCAGGGCGAAGTTGCGCTTGATGTCCTTCTCGAACGCCACGGACGACACCCAGGTCGCGGCCTGATTGCAGGCATGCAGGGATTCCTCAAGTGCCGCCGCCTGCACAGGCGTCGGCAGGAGTTTCACCTGCACGGTCAACTTCACGACCGTGACGCTACCTGCCACCCGACGTACCGGCATTCGAACAGCGCACATTCCTCACCGGGCGCTGCGGCCCGGTTTCTTGCGTGCGCTCCGCGCCCGTTGCCGCGGCGATGCTGCACATCGCCACCACAGGATGCGATTCCTCCCGGGGGTGAACCCCCGGGGTACCTCGCAAGAGCACGCTGAATTGGCGTTGTCCTCGCGGACCTGAATCCCCCAGGCACCCTGTCCGGGCGACGGCGGATACAGGTCCAAGGGCAGCAGTTCGCCGATTGCCTCGTCGAGACCGAGGCGGCGAAGGCCAGCGACCGCCAGGACCACAGCATCAAGGCCCATGGTTTCGATCTTCTTCAGCCGGGGTGGGACGTTCCCCCGGATCGGACCAACCTCAAGGTCGGGGCGGACCGCCAAGAGCTGAGCGATTCGCCGAGGGGCACCGGCACCAACTCGCCCGCCCTTCCGCAGCCCGGTCAGCGTGGATCCGCAGAGGGCGAATCCGACCAACTGCGCGCCGCCCTCGAGAGGGCGCTGGACGCCGACCGGCAGGCCGAACGGATCCGCTGCGCACGAGCCGTCTTCGACAACGGCCGTCACCGCAGCCCTTGACAGCCCTCCCTCTTCGCCGCACCTGCCCTCAACACCACGCTGATCTCCCCAAGGCTCCCTGGCACAAGGCCAGGTCAAATGGGAACAGCACTGACGCTGGCTTCACGGGCGGCAACCGGCTCCGCCACCCACATCCCCGTGTTGGCGGAGCCGGCCGAGCTGATGGCAATCGCGTCGGTCACCTCCCGGTGCCCACGCCGACGGCCGCTGTCGAAGGCCTGGTCGCCAAGGGTCTGGCACAGCGCAGCAAGCAGGGCACCTCCGTCTTCCGCAGATCACCGGACCAGGCGCATTCTGTTGAGCCGACGCCAGAAGAAGAGCCCGAGACCAGCTGCCCGAGGCAGCCGCTGCGCTCGCAACAGCAGCCTGGGACGTCCCGAACTCACGGTCGCCGTCGACGTCACCGCCCGGGCGGTCCTGGCGGAACGCAGGCCCTGGATGCTGCGGATGCTGCCCTGTTGGCGGAGATGACTGTCTCGCACCCAGCGCGGCCTACGTGGCCCGACACCCTGCGCTTCACGCTCGGCGCCCTGCTCCCCCCTCTTGCCCGTCACCGTCTGAGGCGCGCAGCTCGATGGCGAACCGCGCGCGCTCAACCGCGCTTGTACGTGTTGTCAGGCCTGCGACGGTCAGGTGGCCTTGAGCAGGTCGGCCAGCTGGGCCGTGTCGATGAGGTGGGCCCGGGACGGGAAGACCTGATCGAGCAGAATCTGGTGGACGTCCGGGTTGTGGTCGGCGACGCCGTCGGTCAGGACGTAGATGCGGTAGTCGCGGTCGGCGGCGTCGATGAGGGTGGACAGGACGACGCCGCTGGTGCTGATGCCGGAGAGGATCAGGGTGTCGATGTCGCGGTCGCGCAGCTGCTGGTGGAGGTCGGTGGTGAGACCCCAGCCGAAGCGGTTCTTGCGGACGACGAGGTCGCCGTCCTCGGGGGCGATCCTTTCGTCGATCTGGGTGGTGGCGTCCTCGTGGTGCATCATCTTCGCGGCCGCGACGCCGCTGAAGGTCTTGTTGGTCTCGGGGACGGCCGCCCAGTCGTCCTCGGTGAAGGCGACGCGGACGTAGCCGATGGTGCCGCCGGCGGCGCGGACGGCGGCGATCGCGCCGCCGACCCGCTCGACGAGCGCGTCGGGCTCGGAGACGGAGGCGACGATCCCGTTCTGGAAGTCCATGGCCAGCAGGGCGGTCCGCTTGGGGTCGATCGCGGGAAGGGCAGGGGTGGTCATGCGTGGTTCTCCTTGTGGGGGTGTGTCTCTGCGTTCGCAGTGTTCTCAGGGGTGTGGCTGTGGGGTGACGCGCCCGGGGCACGGTCGGCTCGGCGCCCCATGAGGCGCCGGTCGAGGACGGTCAGGAGCAGGACGGCGACGCCCGCCGCGACCAGGACGAAGCCGAGGGTGTGCAGTCCCTGGTCGCTCGTGCCGTCGCGGAAGACGATGCCGCCGATGACGGACGACGTGATGGTGCCGAGGTAGCCGAAGGTCCGGAACAGTCCGGAGGCGGTGCCGATCTGGTCGGCCGGTGCCGCCGTGTAGAGGGCGGTCTGGTTGCCGACGGTGGTGGCGGCCGATGTGACGCCGAAGATCAGGGACACGAGCACGATCGCGATCGCGGGGCTGGTCGAGGTGAGCAGCACGATGCCGGCCGAGCCGATCAGCATGGTCAGGGCCGCGACGATCAGAGGACCGCGGACCAGGTTGCGGCGGGCGAGCGGGCGCGAGAGCAGCGCGGAGACGGCGCCCATCGGCAGCAGCAGGAGTCCCGCCTGCACGGTGGAGAAGCCGTGTGCGGCTTCCATCCACTGGGTCATGCCGTACATCACGGAGTAGACGCCGAGCAGGGTGAGGGCCTGTCGGAGGTAGGTGCGGGCGAGGGCGCCGTTGGCGGCGAGGCCGCGGAAGTCGAAGAACGGTGCGCTCGTACGCAGTTCCCGGACGACGGTGGGCGCGGCAGCCACGATGAAGACGGCGAGGGCGACCCAATCGGGGTCCGGCAGGTCCATCAGGAAGACGACCAGCGCGGTCATGAAGGTGGCGAAGCCGAGAATTCCCGGCAGGTCGATCCGGTTGGCGATCGTGCGGAGGCCGCTGTTCTCGCGGTCGAGCGGCGGGTCCTTGGGCAGCCAGCGCACCGCCATCACCAGCGCGATCACGGTGATTGGGATGTTGACGAGGAAGGCCAAGCGCCAGCCCGCGGCGCCGACCAGGAGCCCGCCGATCGGCGGGCCGACGGCGGCGGTGGCCATGGCCGCGATGGCGAGGCCGCCGAGTACTCCGCCGGGCGGGGCGTCCAGGCCGGCCTGCTCGGCACGGCGTCGGATCATCACCATCGCGCAGGGGAACGCGGCCGAGGTGCCGATGCCGATCAGGACCCGGGAGACGGTCAGCATCGCCAGATTCTGGCCGAAGCCGCCGACCAGGCCGCCGAGCAGAACGAGCACGGTGCCGGACAGGAAGATCCGGCGTGGTCCGAGCACTTCGGCGAGCTTGCCCGCGGTGGGCTGGGCGACGGCACTGGCCAGGTAGAGGGAGGAGACCAGGACGGCGGTGGCGCCCACCGAGACGTTCAGGTCGGCGGCGATGGGCACCATGGCGGTCGCGATGATGGAGCTGTTGATCGCGTTGAGGGCGGAGCCCACGTACAGCGGGGTGGTGAACGGCCACGCGAAGGAGTTGTGCTTGACCTCGCCCGCCGAAGCGCCGCCCTGCGTCACGGCGGCTCTCATATCGCGCCGCCGCTGAGGTCTGCGTCGGCGAGCCGCTCGAGCAGCTCGATCGCCTTCTCGACGTCCTCGCGCTGGTCCGGGGCGAGGACCTGGTCGATGGCGCGCGCCAAGAAGGAGGCGCGGCCTGTCAGAAGCTTGTCGATCAGTTCGGTCGCCGACGGGTCGGCACTCATCAGCTTCTTGCGGCCGTCCTTGGGGTCGGGCTCGCTGTGGATCAGCCCGGCCGCCTTGAGCACCGCCAGGCTCTGCGCAATGGCCTGCGCGCTCACGTGCTCCAGCGATGCGAGCCGGGCGGCTGTGACAGGACCTTCCTGCACGACGCTCGCCAGGACGCCGAGCTGCGTCGGGGTCAGACCGGTGGTGTGCTGTCCCGACTCGGCGCGAAGGCGCGCGCGCAGTCGCTTCATCGCGTCCTGGAGACGGTGCGCGGTCGCGGCAGATGCGGCGGGCTGCTGCGACCTGGGGTTCGTGGTCATGCGTCCACCCTAAAACTCCTCAAGTAACTTTGCCAAGTTACTTGAGGAGTTTCCCATACAGAGACCGTCTCCCGATGCGGACTACGGCCTGGGGCTGCTGTTCCCCGGCAGAGTGACGGCACCCAGCTGGATCAGGCTCTCAGCGGTTGCCACGATGGTGTCGCTGACGTCCAGGGGCTCCCAGCCAAGAACGGAGCGGGCCTTCTCGTTGCTGATGTCGGGGATCCTGCCCTCCAGAACGGCGGCGTCCCGCAGAGCCGGCTCGGTCTTCGCCGCCTCGCGTACCTGCTCGATGGTCAGTTCCGCGGCGGGCAGCCGGTCGGCCGCGGCAGGGAAGTGCTCGCGAAGGATATTCGCGATGATGAACAGGCTCGACGATCCGCTGTTGGCGAGGAACCGCTCGCCCGCCGCCTTCGGGTGCAGCATCGCGCGCAGATGCAGGTCCACGACGTCACGCACATCGACGACGCCGAAGTTCCAGACCGGCACCACGGACATCTCTCCGGCCATCAGGGCCTTGATCAGTCCGATCGAGCCGGAGGGCCGGTCCACGAGCTGGGGGCCAAAGATGCCGGTGGGGTTGACGACCGCCAGCTCGATGCCGCCGTTGGCCCGGACGTAGTCCCACGCCGCCGCCTCGGCCAGCACCTTCGACTTGTGATAGGCGGGCAGTCCCGGGGTGTCCGGGTCGGTCCAGTTCCCCTCCGTGTAGTGGTCGTCGGGCGTCAGGGTGTACCCGACCGCGGCGAAGGAGGACGTCATGACAACCCGTGGGATCCCGGCGCTGCGGGCGGCGGCGAGCACCCGCAGTGCGCCGTCGCGGGCGGGGAGGATGACCTCGTCCTCCGTCTCGGGAGGAGTGGGCGGGAAGGGCGACGCGTGGTGCAGGACGTGCGCGATCCCGTCCATGGCCTGTGCCCAGCCGTCGTCGGCGCTGAGGTCCACGACCGCGAACTCCAGCAGACCCGCCGGATCGACCCCGGCCTGCTGGAGCGCCGCCAGCACTTGAGCCTCCTGTGCGGGCCCGCGGACCGCCACACGGATGTGATGGCCCTCACGCAGCAGGCGGACGGCCGTGTGGCTGCCGACGAAGCCGCTGGCACCGGTGACCAGGACCTTCTCGTCTCCGGGAAAGGAGAGGGTGAAGTCTTGTGCGCTCATTTTGTTCAGTCCTTCAGAGTGGAGTGGTGCCGCAGGATGGGCTGTCGGTCCAGCCCTCTGCGCGGTACGTCAGAGATGGTTGATTTCGGCGTCCGGCTCCACTTCGGTGGACAGCCGGCGCACCACGGCAAATAGCCAAGGGATGCCCAGGAGGGCGACGAGTACGAGCCCGAGAATCAGCGGCGCGGGGCGTAGGGCGCCCAGGGCCAGGGACGCGAGGGCGAACTCGGCCAGGCCGTGCCAGGTGAGGTGCCCGGCGAAGTGGTGGGCGGCCTGCGCCACCAGCACGACGACGACCAGGTCGTAGAAGAGCTCGAGCGGCTCGGCTCCCCTGTCTTGAGGCTGCGCGCCGTGCGGACGCGGAGGCTGCCACAGGCGGCGGCGCAGCAGGACCCACCGTTCGTGTCGCGAGGTCATGCGCGGAGCGTAGATCGCTAGCGGACGAGATCCTCGGATACGGTCCAAAGGCGTGCCGCGTTCTCCCGGTTCAGTGCGTACGGTGCGACGCCGGCGACGGCGCCGGCCCGCTCATACACCGGCTCGGCCTCGGCGCAGTCCTCGAAGTAGCGGCCGGTGATGCCCTCCACCGTCGGTGAGGCGGCCACCAGGACCGAGGTCGCGGCGCCCTGTTCCACGGTCTTGCCGGGCGGCAGGGCGAGTTCGCCCGAGGCGATGAAGTCGGCCACCTGCTGCATGTCCATGTGACGGGCGAGGGATGTGTCGGCGATGTTGCCCGGCATCAGTGCGTTGGCGGTGATGCCGTCGTCGGCCCAGCGTTCGGCGGCGCCGACGGCGAACAGGGCGTTGGCGGTCTTCGACTGCCCGTAGGAGGTCCACGGGTCGTAGGGGCGGAAGCGGTAGTCCAGGTCGTCGAAGACGACCGGGGAGAAGAGGTGGCCGATGGAGCTCACCGAGACGACCCGGGCGCCGTTCGCCGCCGCGAGCGCCGGGCGCAGACCGACGGCGAGGGCGAAGTGGCCGAGGTGGTTGACGGCGAACTGCAGCTCGCGGCCGTCCGGCATGCGGACGAGCTGCGGCGGGGCCATCACGCCCGCGTTGTTGACCAGGATGTGCAGCGGTCCCTGCCAGGCGGCCACGAACTCCGTGACCGTCGACCGGTCGGCCAGGTCGAGCCGCCCCACGCTCAGCTTCCCTGCGCCGTGCGGAAGTTGCGGTTCCAGGCGCGCCACCACTTTGGCGCCTGCGTCGGTGTCTCGCACGGCGAGGGTGACGTCGGCACCCGCCGCGGCGAGCGCCCGGACGGTCTCCACGCCGATTCCGGAACTGGCTCCGGTCACCACGGCCCGGCGGCCGTGCAGGTCGAGGCCGTCGAGGACCTCGGCGGCAGTGGTGCTCGCTCCGAACGTGCGGGGTGTCTGAGGTACGGACATGGGCTGAAGCTCCTGATGGGAAGGTGTCTGACGGAAGGAGTGTCGAGAGAACCGGGGCCGCTGTATCGGCGAGGCGGTACGTGACCCGGTACGGCACGTGTGCCGTATGGCCGGTCAGCCCTGCGCCGTGCGGGAGACGTGCTCCCAGTCGGCCCAGGTCTGCAGGCGCTGGGCGTAGAGGGGCTCGATGACCTCGATGGGCTCGGTGCCGAACAGCACCCGCAGCGGCGGGTTCTCGGCGTCGACGATCTGCAGCAATGCGGCCCCGGCGTCGGAAGGCTCGGCGTAGCGGGCGTCGCCGAACCGGGCCGCTAGGGCGTCGCGGACCTGGTCGTAGGCGGGATTCGGCTCGGCCTGCGTGGCGGAGGAGCCGCCCCAGTCGGTGCTGAAGCCGCCCGGCTCCACGATGGTGACCTTGATCCCCTGGCCGGCGACCTCCTGCGACAAGGACTCGCTGAAGCCCTCGAGCGCCCACTTGGAGGCGTGGTAGGCACCCAGCGAGGGGAACGCGGCGACGCCGCCGACGGACGAGATCTGCACGATGTGGCCGCTGGCCTGGGCGCGCAGGATCGGCAGTACGGCCTGGGTGACCCAGAACGCGCCGAAGAGGTTGGTCTCCATCTGGTCGCGCAGCTGCTGCTCGGTGATCTCCTCGACCATGCCGAACAGGCCGTAGCCGGCGTTGTTGACGACGACGTCGAGGCGGCCGAACTTCTCGTGCGCGGCGGACACCGCGGCGGCGACGGCCGCCTTGTCGGTGACGTCAAGGGGCAGGGGCAGAACCGCGTCGTCGCCGTACTTGGTGACCAGATCGCCCAAGGCGGTGGCGTTCCTGGCGGTCGCGGCGACCTTGTCGCCGCGCTCCAGCGCGGACTCGGCGAACGAGCGGCCGAGGCCGCGGGACGTGCCGGTGATGAACCAGACCTTGCTCATGACTCAAGACTCCTTCGGGGTCGGCCTTCCGGAGCCGACCTCCGGGGCTGCCTCCACCGTAACCCCACTTCTTAGACGAGTCCAAATATAAACTCATCCATATGTGGAGCCGTACAATGACGCTCATGGCAGGAACCATGAATCTGCGGGAGCGCAAGAAGCTGGCGACCTGGCGCGCCATCCGGTCCGCCGCCCTGCGGCTCTTCGACGAGGAGGGCTACGAGGCCACGACCGTCGAGCAGATAGCAGCAGCGGCGAACGTCTCGCGCGCCACTTTCTTCAACTACTTCGCCAGTAAGGAGGCCGTCGTCTTCGACCAGGATCCCGAAGAGCGACGCGATTGGCAGGCTCTGATGAGCGAGCGGCCCTCCGATGAACCGCTCTGGGACTCGCTCAGCGCGATCCTGACGGGGTTTTGCGAAAGCCTGCGGGAGCGCATGCCGCTGCAACGTGAACTCAAGGCGCAGTCGCCCACCCTCGCCCAGTCGGGCCAGAGCTTCGGAGAGCAGTTCTTCACGGACCTGCGCGACTGGGCGACAGGCCGCAACAGCCAGTCCGACGGCCTGACGGCGACCTTGCGGCTGAACCTCGCGGTGGCCGCCACCCTCACCGCCTACCAGACCTGGCCCGCGGACGAGTCCTTCGACGACTTCCGTCGGCGCCTCGAACGCTGCCTCCGCGAGGCGGGACCCGCCGGTCACCCCGGCTGACTTCATCCACTGTGCCGCCGCTACGTTGTAGAGCATCGGCTCAGCCCGAACAGCGCGGTCGGCCGGTTGCACGTGGCCGGGTACAGACCAGTCGAGACGCCCAGGACTGCGTGGCGAAACCCATAGCCGCCGCTGTGCTCGGACAGCCATGAGGTTCGTAACGCTGATGAGTGGGCGCACGACATCCGGGAACGACTGCGGGCCCGGGGTGGTCGACGAGGTCGGGCATGTGTCGCTGTCCTCGTCGACCACGACCAGATCGACGCCGTACTCCATCAGCTGCGCGAGCTGACTCACGCCGACAACTACACGTACTACGGCGACATCGCCGCTTCATGGCCAGTCTTCAAACTCCCCACTCGGCAGCCGTCCCGCTCCTCCCAGGAGAGGCGGGCGACTCATGCCTCTCTGGGTCGTGGTCGACACCTACCGTCCCGTGCCCGGTGGGCTCAGCAACCTTGCCGCACAATGCGCAACATACTTGCCATCCTGTTTACCGGGTCATTGCGCCCCAACTCCACGCTCAGTTCGCGATGGCCTCTTGAGCAGTGCTGTCCGAGCTCGGCTGCCCAACTGCGCCGTCCCGGCTCGGGCGGGTGGTCCGCTTGGTGAGCACGACCACTACGCCGACGACTGCCAACGCCGCCCCGGACAGCCAGCCGAGCTGGAAGCTGTGCAGGTTCGGGACGGGGCGAGTGCCCACGGTGATTTCCTGCGAGGTGAGCACGGCGGTGATCCCCGCGCTGGCCAGTGCGGAGCCGACGGCCCCGGCGACCTGTCCGATACCGGCGGCTGTGGATACCTGTTCGGGGCGGAGTGCTTTCATGAAGATCTCGTAGGCGCTGGCGGAGGCCAGTCCGTATCCGATGCCGAACATCCCTGGCCAGGCCCAGAGTTGCCAAGCCGAACCGTGCAGGAACACCAGCAGCAGCATGTCGGTGGTGATGATGGCGAATGCCATTGCGCACAGCACGCGCGGCGCCACCCGGCGGGACAGCACCCCGGTCGCCGCGCCAGCCACAGTGATGCCGACGCACATCGGTATCGTCACCAGGCCACCCCACAAGGCGTCGTAGCCGAAGCCGAAGCCGGTTTCCCGGGGTACCTCGGCGAAGGCCGGGATGGAGAAGTTCGTGATCCAGGCCAGCGCGGCAGCAATCATGAAAATCGCGGCGCCGAACAGGAATTCGCGGTCACGCAGCGCGTGGGTGTCCACCATGGGCCGCGGGGTTCGGTCCTCCCACAACCACCAGCCGATGGCCACCACGACCCCCGCGCACAGCGGGGCAATCACTGAAGCGTGGGTCCAACCCCAGGTGGGGCCCATGCTGAGCGGCACCAGCACCAGAATCAAGCCGGCCACCAGCAGCAGGCCGCCCATCCAGTCCACCCGCTCCGCGTCATCCTCGGTCCTGCGGTGGGCGGGCACGAAACGAGCAGCCGCGGCTGCGCCCGCAGCGCCTAGGGCTGCGAGCACCAAAAATACGATCCGCCAGCTCACTTGCGCGGTGTCGGTGATCAGTCCGCCGAGCACGAAACCGACGCCGACGGCCAGGCCCTGGGCTGCCGCGATCCAGCCCAGCACCAGACCGAGCCGGCGCCCGGTGAGATTGGTGCGAGCGACGGCCATCGACAGCGGGAGCGCTCCGAAGGAGAAGGCGCCGATCACCCGTCCTGCGATCAGCACTTCGATGTTCGGGGCGATGGCGCACAGCACCCCGCCGATCGTGAGCAGCCCCAGGGCTGTGACGAGCATCGTCCGCTGGCCCCAGCGCCGGGCTAGTGCCGGGAGAATGCCACAGGCCACAGCGCCGATCACGGTACCGGGGATCACGGCCCAGTTGAGTACCGCCCCGGAGGTGTGGAAGGTCGTGCCGATCTGCCCCAACACGCTGAGCGGCAGCACGACAGTGAGGGCTGTGAGCCCTGCCGCGATCAGCAGGGTGGCGATGAGCGGTCTTGTGCCCGAAACGGTGTGGTGCTGGTCTTCCCGGATGGCGGTCATGTCGTCCTCGTCATTGAGAGCGGTTCCTGTGGACGGTGGGGTCAGCGGCCGGAGGATGCGGGGGACGTTTCTCTCTGCCGGCGGTGAGCGCATCGCGAGTGTCTTCGGCGCGGGCTAGGCGACGCATGATGTGGTGCTGTTCGACGGCCCACCCCTCCTGGACAGGAAGTGGCTCGGACCGGCCGAGCGCACGTTTGCACAGGTGCAGGGCGACCGGCTGGCAGACCAACCCGGGCTTGACGCGCTTGAGCTTGCCGAAGCCGAGGCCGAGCCAATCCATCACGGCCGACCGGAAGCCCACGGTGAGGACATCGGCGGTTCCGGCCACCTCGAGCGGGACCGAGCATCCCTGTGGATCTTCGAGGAGGACGGTCAGTCCGTGCTTGCCCCGGCTCTCCGCTTCGAACTCGGCAGGCTGCTGCCGCAGTGGATCGCCTGGATCGAGCCGTTCCCTCTTCCTGGCATCGGCTCCCAGGTCGCCCAGCAGCCAGCTGGCATGCGGCCGCGGCAGCTGCTCGGTCGGATCGACGATCTGGACGGCCGCCGAGTATGCCCTGTGCCACGACTGGCTCCTCCCAAGGTCAGTCGATACTCACTACTTCAGTAGGTATCACTGTGACCCAGTGCACTGTCAAGACCTGCGAACCAGGTTGCGGAGTAGGAGGAAGAGCCGACGATTGTCGGAGCGACGCCGGGAAACGTCGTGACCTGCGGCAGCGACCTGGGCCACTCCCCGTCAACCTCAACCGCCTGACGCGGCTGACTCCAGCTCTCCTGGCGCGGTGACCTCGGCGGGCCACATCGGCTCACGATGCGCGTCGAACACGGCGAAATCAGCGGCACCGACCAGCCACTGGTACAGCACCTTCTGCGGGAGACCGGAGCCGGCCGGCGCGCGGCGCTCTGTAGGACCGGTGCGATATTCGGCCCCAGTTTCGCCTGATGGGTGGCCCCCGCAGACGCGATTGCGGCAAGACCGGGGAGTACGGTTGCCCGAGTGAATGATCAAACAGCCATCCGAGAGGTCCGTTTCGCACGCCGCCCGCAAGGCATTGTGCAGCCCGAGGACTTCGTCCTTGCGGAGGCCGCCCCGCTGCCTCAACTCAGCGACGGCCAGGTGCGGGTTGCGCTGCGGCGCCTGGGAATGAACGCCGGGATGGCCGACCGAATGCGCGAACGCACCAACTCCGGCCGTCCCGGCATGGCGCTGGGCGAGGTGCCCCGCAGCGACGCCGTGCTGGAAGTCGTGGAATCCCGCAGCGACGCATTCGCCTCCGGTGAACTGGCCATCCGCTCCTGGTCTCCGTGGCGGGAAATGGATGTCGTGGACGCGGATGAGCTGCGCCGCATCCCCGCCGAGCGCGCCGACTTGCCACTGGAGAACCACCTCACCGTGCTCGGTCACGTCGGCTTCACCGCGTGGGTCGGCATGGTGCGCGTGGGACAGGTCCGCGAGACGGACACGGTCTACGTATCCGGCGCCGCGGGCGGCGTGGGCAGCTGCGCCGTGCAGTTCGCCGCGGCGAACGGAGCCCGGGTGATCGGCAGCGCGGGATCCCCGCAGAAAGTTGCCCTGCTCCAGGAGCTGGGCGCACACGCGGCCGTCGACTACCACGACGGGCCGGCCGTCGAACTGCTCCGCGCCATGGCGCCGGACGGCATCGACCTGTTCTTCGACAACGTGGGTGGAGACCAGCTCGAAGCGGCCCTCGACACGCTCCGCCTCCGTGGCCGCGCTGTGCTGTGCGGAGCAGTCTCCCAGTACGGGCGCGAAGGCACGGGTCCAAGAAACTACCTCCGCATGATCTACCAGGAACTCGCCCTGTACGGGTTCACCGTCACCGAGCACGAGGATCTGCGCCCGGCTTTCGAAGCCGAGTCGACCCGGCTCGTCCGTGACGGTCGCCTGATCAGCATCCATACCGTCCTGAACGGCTTCGACCGCGTCCCCGAGGCATTCAGCGCCCTGCAGACTGGCGGCAACCGTGGCCGCATGATCGTTGCCGCGTGACCGGGGCCACAGACCGCTCCAGCAGTCACCTTCTCGGCCGTAACGACCGAGCTTGTCGCTGAGGCCTCGGCCCGAGCTCTGCCACGAAACACCGCCGGCGCCCTTCCCGGCCAGGCTGGGAAGGGCGCCGTTCACGTACCGAGGATCAGTAGCCATGCGAGTCCAGGCAGGCCTCAATCGCAGCCTCGGCCTGCGCTTTCAGGTCTTGGCCGGTGTGTACCTTCATCAGGCTCATCCGCTTGTGCAGATCCGTCGGGATCCACACAGTCAGCTGACTTCGTCGCTCTACCCGACCCGCGCGTGATCGATGAACGCGGTCAACGCGTCCACAGTTGCGTCGGGCTGCTCGTCGGGAATGAAGTGCCCGGCTTCCGGGATGACGGCGCCGGTCACGTTCTCTGCCCAGGGGCTGATGGAGGCGGCCATGTCGGGGATCGAGCCATGGGAGCTGGAGATTCCCAGGACCGGGATGGTCAAGTGCCCTCGTCCGGGAGCGAGAGCGTCCTGGTTTTTGCGCGCTGATTCCGCGGCGTCGCGGAAGTAGGCGAGAGACGCTCGGAGCCCTCCCTCGGCTGCGATGGCGGCGGCGTAGTGGTCGATATCGGCGCTGTCGAAGGTGTTCGGGGACAGTGTCTTGACCCTCAAGAACCAGCCCACGTAGTCACGCTCGCGGCCGGTGATCAGCGTCTCGGGCAGTTCGGGCACCACATGGAATGCCAAGTGCCAGGTCTTCCAGGCCCGTTCGGGATCCGTTGGGATGGCGTCCGGGAGGGTGATTCCGGGAATGCCGGCGTCGAGCAGGGCGACGCCGTGCAGGCGGTCTTGGTACCTCAGGGCGAGCGAGAAGGCGACGCAGGCCCCGATGTCGTGGGCGACGAGCCAGTACTTCGGCACGTTGAGCGCGGTCAGTGCGGCCTGGACGCGCGAAGCGACGGTGTGAGTGTCGTAGCTCCCTTGGGGACGATCGGAATGGCCTTGTCCCGGCAGGTCGATCGCGATCACGTGGAAGCGCTCGGCAAGGCGCGGCATCGCCTTGTGCCAAGCCCACCAGGTCTGCGGGAATCCGGCAAGCAGCACGACGGTGGGGCCGCTCGACCGACCGCCTTCCACGGCGTGAAGCCGGATTCCCTCCGCGTTGACCCAGCGGTGGGTGAAGCCCGCGAGGTCGCGCAGCGGCAGCCCGGGGACGTGATTCTGGCCGGGAGAGCGGTTCGGGGCGGCATCGGTCACGCCTCGAACCTACATCTTGGGCAAGGCCACGATGGACTGCCTCAAGAACGAGGTGCATGCGGGATGGCCAGGAAGAAGCAGTTCGACGTGGACATCGTGCTCGACGCGGCGATGGTCCAGTTCTGGCGGGCCGGGTACACCGACACCTCACTCGACGACCTCTCCAGGGCGACCGGGCTGAACCGAAGTTCCATCTACTCCTCGTTCTGCGACAGAGACTCTCTCTACCTGCGCTGCCTGGACCGCTACGCCGTCCGGTATGGAAACAGGTACGACCAGGCGCTTTCCTCCGGTGCGTCCGGGGAACCGCTGCGGTCGATACAGGCGTTTTTCGAGGTCGCCCGCCAACGCATCGCCGACCCCGACCACGGACGGCTGCTGCGCACCGAGCTCTCCCAACTCCGAGCCAGTTCGGTCCTGGGGCACGGGAGTTGAGGATCGGGCGGGCGTCCATGAAGCGCGTGAGGTCCGCGTAGTAGGTGTGGTCGCCGGCGGTGCTGAGCTGGTCGAGGCCCGCGAGGTCAGCGTCGACCTGGTCGTATTCGCCCCGGACGGCGTGGTGGAAGGTGAGAACGAGGTCGAGCAGCGGGCGCAGGAAGGTGAGCCCCCGTTGCCCACCGCCTCGGCTCTACGCCCGGTACGCGGACTCGGCGTGGCCGATGTACGCGGCCGACATCGCCGCGACTCAGAGCGACCTGCTCGCCAGCGGCCGGGCTAGGCGCAGCCGGGCGGTTCCTCCTCGGTCGGTACGAATTGCATCGTGGGCATCCCGGCGGCGTCGAAGTTGGCAGCGGCCGGGCCGATCAGAGTCATGTAGCCGGCAAGCCTCTGGCTGTCGTGCGAGGGCACCTCCCCCCTTGACCTGCTGGACCCCGGGGAATACGGAGTCCAGGACCCACCAACGGCCGCCGAACTTAGCCCACTTGATGCCGCAGCGTGTACAGATGTCGTACGGATACGACTTGTGCTGCCTGGGTTCCGCCGGCCCTACCTACCACTTGCCCTTCGCGACGGCGCGGGCCGGCAGAGTGGGGCCGGTATACCCCTCATCACCCCGGTTGCCGGACGAGGACGAGCAACCGGAGAGCAGCAGCCCGGCGCTCAGGAGCAGGACAGCGGCTTGGCGCGCGATGCGCATCCTCTAGCGGGTCAGTCCCGCGACGAAGACGAGGCTGGCGCCCACTCCAAATGTCCCGGCTTCGTCGACACATGCCGGCTGGAGGCAGTCGAGAGATGTCAGTACAGGCTGTGGTGGAGTTCGGGTGGTCCGCCCAGGGTGTACCGCAGGGAGAGTGGGGCGCTGCCGTCGATGTCGGTGATACCGAGGTGCGCGCCCAGTTCAGCGCCGATCAGTGCCCTGCCGGAGAGTTGCATGAGATCATCGGCCGCATAGAGGGCTGCTATCACCCGACCGGTGAACTGCGGGGATTCGCGCCTGCCGGTCGGTCTGGCCTCAGCGGGCAGCGCTGCGAAGTGCACTCGTGCGCGCTCGGTGTCTAGTCCGCCCATCCAGATGGAGACGGCGGCGACGTTGTGGGGGCGCAGGTCCTTGGCCATGTCGGCGGCCATCTTGTCGGCGCCGGCCTTCTGGGCGCCGTAGGCGGGTCCTAGGTGGTAGGCCACAGCACCGTAATGACCTGTATTGACGATCAGTCCTCGGCCATTGGCGATCAGCAGGGGTGCGGCATGGAAGCTTGCGACGTAGTGCGATCGCAGGCCGACCGTTATGAGGTCAGCCGCATTCAGCGGCTGTTCCCAGAACCTTCCGGGAGGGGCGGCGTTGACCACCTGGGCCGCATTGTTGACCAGGATGTCGAGGCGGCCGTGATCGCGTCCTATCCGGGCGAACAGTTCCGCCACGGCTTCGTCGTCGGAGTGGTCGACGGCCACCGCGATGCCTTTGCCGCCGGCTTCGTCGACGAGCGCAGCAGTCTCCGCGATCGTGCCTCCGTACGGCGAGTCGGACGACTGCCGGCTGCGTCCCGTCACGTAGACCGTCGCGCCCGACTGTCCGAGTGCGAGGGCGATGCCCTTGCCGGCTCCTCGGCTGGCTCCGGTGACCACCGCCACTTGCGGCCCGATGATCGACGCTGACATGGCCGGCCTCACTAAGTTAGACATGGATCGAACACTCACCACTGTACGATGGCCATCGAACATGTCAAGCCGAGGAAGGGACCGCCATGGCCGAGCCGCTCACGCGCCGCACCAGAAGCCTGGTTCATGCCGACCCGACAGAGGTGAGCCTGCAGGACGCACTCGATGCCCTCTCCGACCCGGTACGGCGCTCGATCCTGCGGGAATGCGCCGGTGAACCGGACTTCAGCCGGGCCTGCGGAACATTCGACCTACCGGTCTCGAAAGCGACCGCGAGCCACCACTTCGCGGTACTACGCGCCGCCGGACTTCTGGAACAGGTGGACAAGGGGACACGCAGGCTCAACCGGCTTCGCCGGCCCGAGTTCGACGCGCGGTTTCCTGGATTGCTGGCACTCGTTCTCGCAGAAGGCGCGCCGCCCCACCCACCTCAGGCCTGAGACGTCACCGACAGCAGGAGCGGACCACACCATCCGGAACAGAAGGGCAGCGCCCTGAGGGCACCGAGCTCGCTCTGGTGGCCGGAGTGATGGCTTCCCCCTTCGCGGCGAACAACCGTCCAGGAGATCTCAGCTCCTCCACCCAGCCATTCAGAGCCCAGCTTGGAACCTCAGTCCGGGAGGAGTTCCTCGGCTCTCGGGGCCAGTTCGAGGGGGACCTGACGAACGGTTCCGGATTCGACGACGAGTACGTCGGGGATGTGGTCTTCGAAGAAGCGCACATAACCAATGGTGCCCACGGTTGTTGTCCGTGCAGCGAGCCACTTCAGGAGATGCCGCAGGCGTGCGAAGTCGTCGGGGTGCACCTCCTGACGTGCCAGCAAGGAACAGCCTCGAGGTCCGCGCTGGAGCATGCCGACCAGCGCCCCACCGATGCGCTGCGCGGGGCCTGTGCCGGTCAGTAGTGGATACTCCTCATCGCCGTCCGGTTCCTTGTTTTCTGGTGTCTCGCCCAGGTGCCACCGGAGCAGACCCAGCTCTTCGGAATCCGGGAGATCCAGGGCCAGCTGGAGTTCGTAGAAGTCGCCCACGCAGCAACGCTAGCGCTGCGGTTGGTGGCCCCTGCTCGCAGGGGCTGGATCAACGGGTGCGAGAACATGACTCTTTCAGGTTCGAAGATGGGCAATCGGCGCTCGTCGGGCAGATCTGCCAGCACGCCAAGCATCAACACATCGAACCGGCCGACGAGATGGGCCCGGTCAGCGAACGAGACAACACCGGGGCCGAAGTCCGGCCCGGAAAGGCGGCAGCCGGCATCCCTATCCTCGCGCGGGCGGCGCGCTGGTCCCGCGGACGAGGAGTTCCATCGGGATGTACCGGGGCTCCTCGCTGTCGCCTCCGTCGGCCATCAACGCCTCCAGCATCTCGGTGGCCTGCCGGCCCAGTTCGTGGCGGGCCAGCGAGGCAGTGGTGAGCCGGCGCGAGCTGGGCAGGTCGTCCAGGGAGATGTCGTCGCAGCCGATCACCGACATGTCCTCGGGGACGCGCAGGCCCGACTCCTCCAGGGCGGTGAGCGCGCCGAGCGCCACGAGATCGTTGTAGGCGACGACCGCGGTGACTCCGGCGGCCCGCACACCATCGGCGGCCGCATATCCGTGCTTCGCCGTGTGGCCGCAGGGGATGACGGTGACGTCGAGGCCGAACGCGGCCGCGGCGTCGAAGGCCCGGATGCGTTCGGCATTGGCCCAGGACGCCTCGGGCCCGCTCAGGTAGGCCACCCGGCGGTGGCCGAGCTGGGTGAGGTGCCCGCAGGCCAGGGTCATCCCGCCGTAGAAGTCGACGGAGACCGAGGGGACGCTCAGGCCGGGCACGATCCGGTTGACCAGTACCACCGGGTGGTCGCGCATCGGCAGGTCGACGAGCGCGGCTCGGTCCATGCGCGGCGAGCACAGCAGCACTCCGTCGCAGCAGCGCATCAGGTCCTCGGCCAGCTCGTGCTCGCTCGCCGGGTCCTCGTCCGACTCCATCACCATGACCCGCCGCCCGTGCGAACGGGCCACGGCGGAGACGGCCTTGAGCAGATCGGGGAAGTAGGGGTTGGAGAGGTCGGGCACGAGCACACCGACGGCGTCGGTCTCACCTCGGGCCAGGCCCCGCGCGGCGGCGTTGGGCCGGTAGCCGAGTTCGGCGACCGCGCCCTGGACGCGGGCCACCAGGTCGGGGTCGACTCGGGCCGTGCCGTTGAGGACGCGGGAGACGGTGGAGGTGGAGACCCCCGCTGCCGTGCCGACATCGGTGATGGTCACCCGGCGCCGGCCCGCGGCGCCCTTCCTGCCGGTGGTGTCCGACTTCCTGCCCGTCGCGTCCGATGCTCTCGAAGTCGTCAACCCTGCTCCCCGATCCCTGTGCGTGTCGGCCAACGTAGCCCCTCGCTCAGCGTCCCCGCTGTCCGGTCCCCGGTTCAAGCAGCAGTCCGCGCAGGTACGCGAGGTCCCGGCGCACCGACGCGAAAGGGTCGCCGGTCCGGTAGTGGACATGTAGAGACAGCGGTCCCTGGTAGCCGAGTCCGGTGAGGCCGGGCAGCACGGTGGGCCACGGCACGACGCCGCCGTCGGCGAGCGGCTGCCATGCGCAGTTCCAGGAGCCGGGTGCCGTGCCCGGCTCCCACACGGCGTTCTTCACGCCCACGCAGCCCACCAGGTCAGGACCGCCGAGAGCGTCGACGGTGAGGCGCCAGTCCTCACTACCCTCCTTGGCCTGGTTCCCCGGGTCGGGGTGGACGAGGACATCCTCGGTGTCGGCCAGGAGGCGCAGCGCGTGCGCGGCCGAGGGGTGCAGGGTGCCGTGGTGCAGCGCTAGCACGAGCCGGACCCCGTGGCGGCCGGCGAGCGCGGCGAGTTCCGCGAGGTCACGCCGGGCCCGGTCCAGGCCGACGGCGTAGCCGATCTCGGCGTCGTAGCGATAGAAACCCACGCGCACCAGGGGTACACCCGCCTCGGCGCAGTGTCCGAGGACGCGATCCGCCGTACGGTCCGCGGCGACCAGGTCGGTGCTGACGAGGCCGAGTTCGAGCCCGGCGCGGCGCAGCGCGCGAGCGGCGTCGCCGATACGCGACGACGTCTGCGGGGTGACGGTCTGCCCCTCTCTGACGAGCAGGTCCGCGCCGTCGGCGCCGGCCTCCGCCAGCTGTGCGGCAAGTTCCTCGGGCGGCAGGGCACCGAAGGGCTTGGTGAGGACGAGGACGCGCACGGCGTACTCCCTTCCGGCAGCGACAAGTTGTGAAAGCGTTCCCTCAACCTAGCCCATGGATTCTTCCAGGGCGGATCGATCTCACTAACTAGCAGGTCAGAGGCGGTACTTGAGGCAGTGGTCCGGATCGTTCACGAAATACTCTCTGTGAAAACGCTTGCTCAGTCTCTTCCCGCGCCCTAGCGTCATCCGCGCTTCAGCCCCGAGGAGCCGCAAGCCGCTCGGGCCGCCGTCTCAACGAGATCTCAACGAGAGCAGGAACCGACGATGGGGACAGCACACAGGCGTGGAGGATGCGGGATCGGAAGGCTGGCGACGGCTGCCCTGTTGGTGGTGCCGCTGCTGGCGGCGTGCGGCGGGGGATCCGGTGGATCCTCCGGCACCGTGCTCAAGGTCTGGGACTACTCGGCCGAGCAGACGGACTTCCACAAGAAGGCCGCCACGGAGTTCCACCGGCAGCACCCCGACATCACCGTGCAGTGGCAGTCGATCGCCCAAGACGAGTACAAGCGCACCCTCCCGCTGGCCTTCCAGAGCAAGCAGGGTCCGGATGTCTTCTATTGGAGCGACAACGGACCGCTTGCGATGTCGCAGCTGCTCGAACAGAAGTGGATACAGCCGCTCAACGGGGGAGCCGCGCTGCCCGCGAACTTCACCAAGCGGTGGCCCGCGGGTTCGTTCGTCGACGGCGTCAACCAACTCGAGGGAAGGACCTACGGGTTCCCGCTGTCCGAGAGCACGTACTGGGGCCCCGGCTACATGTTCCTCAACAAGAAGGTCTTCGAACAGGCCGGGCTCGACACCGCGAAGCCGCCCACGACCTGGTCCGAGCTGAAGAGCGCCTGCGCGACGATCAAGGAGAAGACGAAGGCGTACTGCATCGCCGCGCCGACCAAGGACGTCGACCTCCAGCGCACCTTCTACGCCCTCGCCGCCGGCGAATACACCGTCAACGACTGGTTCTTCGACTACAAGAAGGGCACGTTCTCGCTGGCCGAACCGCAGGCGCAGAAGGTGTTCGCGTTCATCCAGGAGCTCAAGAAGGACGGCTACCTGGCGCCCGGCAACAACGACAAGAACTTCACCCGACAGCAGTTCGCCACCGGCCAGGCCGGGATCACGATGGACGGCACCTGGCTCCCCTCGGTGCTCAAGACCCTCGGCCTCGACTCCTCGGGCTACTCGGTCTCCGCCCACCCCGTGCCCGACTCCGGGTCCAAGGGCGCTCTGTGGAGCCAGCCCGACGGCAACAAGTACTGGGTGAGCGCCCAGTCCAAGCAGTCGAAGGCCGCCTGGACCTTCCTCAACTGGATGACCCAGCCCGACGGTTACTTCGCCAAGGAGTACCTGAAGGAAGGCTTCGGGACGCTGGCCTTCGCGGACAACGCCAAGTACATCAAGGATCCGGCGATGCGCCAGATCATGCGGATCGCCGGCACGCCCGGCTACCGGGTCAAGCTGCCGCTGCCCGTCACCAAGTGCCCCGACCTGGTGAAGTCCACGGCATACGTCAAGGCCATCGGCGAGCGGCCCACTTGGGAGTACGAGGCGATGGCCGGCGCGCTCAGCGGCAACAATTCGCTGAAGCCGGAGGCCGCGCGGATCGTCGCGCAACGCCAGAAGACCCTGACGGCCCAGCTCAAGAAGGAGGCCGCGCAGGGACTGAAGGTCTCCCTCGACTGCTTCACGTTCCCGAACTGGTCCTACACGGCCGACTACAAGGCGGCCAAGTGAGCGCCGTACAAACGCGGTTGCCGCGCGACACCACCGCATCCCGCCCCGACAGGACAGCGCGCCGCCTCCGGCCATCGGCACCGCAGGACGACAACCGTGAACGCGCCAAGGGACGCGAGCGTCTGTGGGTGGCCGCTTTCCTCGTTCCCTTCCTCGTCCTGTACCTGGGGTTCACCCTCTGGCCGCTGGCCGCGACGGTCTACTACTCGTTCTTCGACTGGTCGGGCACCGGCCCTCTCGACACCTACGTCGGCGGCGGCAACTACCAGCGCATCCTGAGCGACCCGCTCTTCTGGCAGGCCGTCGTCAACACACTGCTGTTCGCCCTCGGCACGACCGTGGTCAAGCTGCCGCTGTCCCTCCTCGCCGCTCTGGTGATGACGAGGAAGTGGCTACGGGCGAAGAAGGCTCTGCGGACCGTCTTCTTCGCGCCGCTGATCATCCCCGTGGCCATGGCCGGCCTGGTCTTCACCTATCTGCTCAACCCGTCGAACGGCGCTCTCAACTCCGCCCTTCACAAACTCGGCCTGACCGACGGCACGACCGACGTCTTCGCCAACCGCTGGACGGCGATGGCGGCCCTCGTCCTCATCTCTGTCTGGCAGGTCTTCGGGCAGTACATGATCTATTGGATGGCGGCGCTGCAGAACGTGCCCGAGGAGTTGTACGAAGCCGCAGCCCTCGACGGCGCCAGCGAGTGGCAGAAGCTCACCCGGATCACGCTCCCGATGATCCGCCCGGTCGCCGTGGTCATCGTGATGCTGGCCCTGGTCAACGCGATGCACGTGTTCGGCCTCGTCGTCACCCTCACCGGCGGCGGCCCCGGCACCAACACCTACGTGGTCTCGTACTTCATCTACAAGCAGGCCTTCGGATCCATGCCCTTCGCCTACGGCTACGCGTCGGCGGCCGCCCTGCTGTTCTCCGTCATGGCGTTCCTCCTCGTCATGAGCCAGGGCTACTTCGTGCGCCGAGCACAGAAGTCGCGGAAGGAGTACGGAGTCTGATGCCCCGCCGCGCACTCTCCCGTCGCACACTCTCCCGACCCACGCGCGCCAACCTCATCGCGCTGCCCCTGCTGATCGTGGTGGGCCTGGTCTGGATCTACCCCTTCCTCTGGATCGTCACCGGGGCGTTCAAGACCCAGTCGGGCCTGTTCACCGGCGGCGCGAGCCTCATCCCCGACCAGTGGAACTTCGACAACTTCCAACGCGCCTGGGTGGACGCCGGGTTCTCGAAGTACTTCTTCAACACGGTCGTGTACGCAGTCGTGTCCACCCTCATCGAGCTCTTCAAGTCGGCGCTGTGCGGATACGTCCTGGCCCGCTACGACTTCCCGGGCCGCAAGCTGCTGCACCGGATGATCGTGGCCACGCTGTTCGTCCCGGTGGCCTCCATCGTGATCCCCCAGTTCGTGCTGGTGGACAACCTCGGGCTGCTGAACACACGGGCCGGCGTCATCCTCGCCATGTCCGGTGCGGCGGGCGCCCTCTACGTCCTGCTCTTCATCGGCTTCTTCTCGGGCGTGCCGAAGGACCTCTTCGACGCGGCGAAGCTCGACGGCGCCGGATTCCTGCGCACATTCCGGCTGGTCCTGCCGCTGGCGAAGCCCGTCATCGCGGTGGTCGTCATCTTCCAGTTCATCAGCAACTGGAACGAATTCAACATCCCACTGGTCTTCACCCTCGGCCAGCCCGACCTGCAGAACCTGGCCGTCGGAATGCTGTCCTTCAAGGGCGAACACTCCGTGGACTGGACGGGCTTCGCCGCCGGAATGACCTTGTCCGTCATCCCGATGCTGTTCGTCTTCGTCTTCTTCCAGAGCTACTTCGTGCGCGGCCTCGCCGGCGCGACCAAGGAGTGAACCCCGTGACAGCCACGCGGCCGGGCGCCACCGACCTCAGCGGCGCCTTCGCCTACACCTGGGACCTCGTGGGCGATCCCGGCGCGGCCGAACGCATCGCCGCACTCGGCGTGGGCTCCGTCGTCCTACAGGCCGCGTACCACTCGGCGCGCGCCATGACCCCGTACCACCCCGTCCACCGCACCGTGCACGCCACGCACTCCGCGACCTACTTCCCGCTCGACCCGGGCCCCTGGCACGGCACGCGGCTGCGGCCGCCCGCACCGGGCTGGGCCGTCGACGTCCCCGACCGGTTCGGCACCGCGGCCACGGCCCTGCGCGGCCAAGGACTGCGGGTCGAGGCCTGGCTGGTGCTCACACACGGCACCGCGCTGGGCGAGCAGGCGCCCGACCTGACGGTACGCAACGCATTCGACGAGCAGTACGGGTACGCGCTGTGCCCAGCACAGCCGGAAGTGGCGGCGTACGCGACACAGTTGGTCGGCTCCTTCTGCGCACGCTACGAAACCGCCGAGGTCCCCACGCTGATGCTGGAGGCCTGCGGCTGGCTCGGCTTCGAGCACGGCAGCCACCACGAGAAGACGGCGGGCGCCGATCTGACCCGGGCGGCGCGCGATCTGCTTTCGGCGTGCCTGTGCCCCGCCTGCCGCACCGGCATCGCGGCCGCCGGAGCGGACCCCGAGGGCCTCGCGCAAGCCGTGCGCCGCACCGTCGACACGGAGCTGCGCGGCGGCGCACGCGTGCCGGGCACCCTGCACGAGGCCCTCGGCGACCAGGCGGCCGGCGCGCTCCTGCGCCACCGACAGTCCGTGATCGAGCAGTTGACGCGGAACGTGGCCGCCGTGGCGCCGGGCCGGGAGCTGCTGCTGATGGCGGACGGCGACCCGGGGGCCACAGGCCCGGACGTCGGGCTCGACCTCGGCCGGTTCCAGGGCCGCGCCGACGCCCTCGTCCTCAAGTGCTGGGACGACGAACACCGGTCGGTGGCCCGCATCCAGGCGGCGGTACGGGCCACCGACCGGCCCGTCATCGCGAACGTATCCGTACTGGAGGAGCACCCTGCCCGCGTCGCCGGACGGGTGGCGCGGCTCCTGGACGCGGGCGCCCACCAGATCCGCTACTACCACGCAGGCCTGGCCTCACCCGCTCGGCTACAGGCGCTGCGCAAGGCCGACGCGTACGCGCGGGAAGCAGCACGAGCGGCACGGACAACAAAGGGAGCAGCATGACGAGCAAGCGACGCACCGGACTGTACGTAATGGACCCGGCACGCTTCGATGACGTCTACGGACCGGCCGAACGCGCCCTGATCGAGCGCCACTTGACCATCGAGCGGCCTCACTGCGCCGCCCCCGAGCTGACCGCTGATCTGCTGGCCGACATCGACGTACTGGTCACCGGATGGGGCGCGCCCCGGCTCGACACCGCACTCCTCGACCAGGCACCGCGGCTCGATCTCGTACTCTACGCCGCCGGATCGGTACGCCCCCTGGTGACTGCGGAGTCCTGGGCGCGCGGGGTGCGGGTCACCGCCGCCGGTGCCGTGATCGCCGACCGGGTCGCGGACTTCGCGCTCGCGCAGATCCTGTACGCGCTCAAGCACGGCTGGCGCTACGTCCTCACCGCGCGCCGCACCCGGGCGGCGGCCGAGCGCCGCGGCGAGCTCGGCACCGCGGGGGCCACCGTCGGACTCGTCTCCCTGGGCGCCACCGGACGTGCCACGGCCCGGCTCCTGACCCGGCACGGCGTACGGCTTCTGGCCCACGACCCGTACGTGTCCGACGCCGACATCCGGTCCCTGGGTGCCGAACCCGCCTCGCTGGAGCGGCTGTTCGCCGAGAGCGACGTGGTGAGTCTGCACGCGCCGCTGCTGGCGGAGACCCGCCGCATGGTCGGCGAGCGCCTGCTGCACTCGATGCGCCCCGACGCCACCCTCGTCAACACCGCGCGCGGCGGCCTCGTCGACGAACCCGCGCTCGTGACCGTACTCAAGGAGCGCCCCGACCTGTTCGCCGTGCTCGACGTCACCGACCCCGAGCCCGCCGACCCCGGCTCGCCGCTGTTCGAGCTGGACAACGTCGTGGTCACCCCACACCTGGCCGGCAGCCTCGGCCCGGAGCGGCGGCTGCTCGGCCGGGCCATGGCCGACGACCTCGACCGGTACGTCGCCGGGCGCCCGCTGCGCCACGAGGTGGTCGCCACCGCGATGGAGCACGCAGCATGACCACATCCATATCCGCATTCACCCTCGTCATGGTGCCGCCGCTGTCCGCGGAGACCCGCGCCTGGCCCGACCGGCTCCGCAAGACCGTTCCGGGGATCACGGTACTGAGCCCCGAGGACCCCGACGCGGTGCGCGCCGCGCTGGCCCGCGCCGACGCCGCGTACGGGACGCTCACCCCCGAACTCCTCGGCACCGCCCAGCAGTTGCGCTGGCTGCAGGCCCCACAGGCGGGACCCCCGCCCGGCTTCTACCACGCGGACCTCGTGCGGCACCCGGCCCAGGTCACGAACATGCGAGACACCTACACCGACCACGTCGCCCACCACACCGTGGCACTGGTCCTGGCCCTCGCCCGGCAACTGCCCCGCTACGTACGGGAGCAGGCCGCAGGACACTGGGCACCGGACTGGTCGGACGGCGCTGTCGTGCCGCTGGCCGAGGCGCATGCGCTTGTCGTCGGTACGGGCGCGGTCGGCGCGGAGACGGGACGGTTGCTCGCCGCGTTCGGCACTCACGTGGAGGGCGTCGACGCCCGCGTCACCGAGGCGCCGCCCGGTTTCAGCAGTGTGCTGCCGCCCGACCACCTCGACCGGGCGCTCGGCCGGGCGGACCTCGTGATCCTGACGGTGCCGCACACCCCGAGCACGGAGGGCCTGATGGACGCCGACCGACTGGCCGCCATGAAGCCGGGGTCCTGTCTGGTCAACGTCGGCCGCGGCCCCACCGTCCGCCTCGACGACCTCGTCGCGGCACTGGACTCGGGGCACCTGCGAGGCGCCGCCCTCGACGTCTTCGAGCGGGAACCGCTCCCGGAGGAGCATCCGCTGTGGCGCCACCCCGCGGCGCTGATCACCCCGCATGTCGCGGGGGCCGGGCCGCACGCCGCGCAGCGCAGGTTCAAGGTGCTCGCGGAGAACGCCCAACGGTTCGCCGACGGGCGGCCGTTTATCAACGTAGTGGACAAGACGCAATGGTTCTGAACCCCGAGGCCGACACCCGCCCCTCCACCGCAACCACCGTCGAACGCATCGAGGTCTTCACCGTCGCGCTGCCGACGCTGCGGGAGTTCACCGTCGCGGGCGGTGGCGTCACCACCCGGGGACGGCCCGCGATCCGCGTACTCGTCAAGGTCACCGCGTCGGACGGGAGCACGGGATGGGGCGAGGCGACGCCGATCCCCTCCTGGACGTACGAGACCACCGAGTCCATCGTCTCGACCCTGACCCACTACCTGGCGCCTGCCGCCACCGGCCTGCCGCTGTGGGATCTCGACGGCCTCGTCCGGGCCTGTGACCGTGCCATCCGGCGCGGCTGGTCGACGGGTATGCCGCTGGCCCGCGCCGCCCTGGACGTCGCGTGGCACGACGCCCTGGCGCGCTCGCGCGGCGTGAGCCTGGGCGAGCTGTGGGGCAGACGGCGCCACGACACCGTCGAACTCTGCTGGATCGTCACGGGAGTCGACGCGGGTGCCGTCGCCGATTCCCTGGCCGCGGGCCGAGCGGCCGGATACCGCCACTTCAAGGTGAAGGCTGGGCTCGAACCCGGGCGAGGCGTCGGAGCGGACGTCGCCCGCGTGGCCGCTGTCCGCGCAGCCGCACCCGATGCGACGCTGATCGTCGACGCCAACCAGGCCGGCACCCAGGAATCCGCGCTGCGCCTCGCCCAGCGGCTCGCCCCGCTCGACGTCGCGGCACTCGAACAGCCGCTGCCCGCCAACGATATCGACGGCCTGCGCCGACTGCGGGACCTCAGCCCGGTGCCGATCGCCGTGGACGAGAGCCTGCGGCACCCCACCGACCTGGCGTCGTTCGTGCGCCTGGGCGCCATCGGCATCGCCGTGGCGAAGGTGCAGCGCTGCGCGGGCCTCACCCTGGCGCTGCGCCAGTGCCAACTGGCCGAGGACTGCGGGATCGCGCTCATGGGGTCAGGGCTCACCGAGTCCGACATCGGCCTCGCCGCGTCCCTGCACCTGTTCGCGGCCCACGACCTCATCGCACCCGCCGACCTCAACGGCCGGCAGTTCCTCAGCAGTCCCTACGCGACCGGGCCCGGGATCCGGGTGCGTCAGGGTGTGGCCGAGGTCCCGACAGGGCCCGGCCTCGGTATCGGCGTCGACGAAGGGATCGTACGAGAACTCGCTTGTTGAGCCGTGCCCGGCGGACGGGTACGGCCACCCACCCCGAGGGTCTGTCATGGCCCTGACGCAAGGAGTCGCACATGAACAGTCAGGCACTTACGCGCATTTCACGCCGCGGTTCACAGCGCCGCGCTCTCTCCTGGCTCGCCGCATCAGCACTCGCCGCGGGCCTCCTAGTCACGGCGCAGCACGCGTCGGCCGCTCCGGCGGATGCCGCCGCCTGCCCTGCCCCGGCCTCCGCCATCGGACTGAGCAAGGCCTGGAAGCTCCAGCTGCCCCTGCCGAACAGCTCCGGATCACCGCTGGAGGTCAAGCAGCCCGCCCTGGCGACCTACGACAACGCCCCCTGGTTCACGACCACTTCGGGCTGCGACGCGATCAGGTTCCGGGCCGCCGTCAACGGCGCCACCACCAGCAACACCGGGTACCCGCGGTCCGAACTGCGCGAGATGACCGCGGACGGGTCGGGGAACGCCAGCTGGTCGTCCACCGATGGCACCCACACCATGGTGGTCGACGAGGCCGTCACGCATCTGCCCGCGGACAAGCCGCACATCATGGCGGGCCAGATACACGACGAGACGAGCGACGTCACGTCGTTCCGCCTCGAAGGCAGCAGCCTGTACGTGACGTCGTACAACACCACGCACTACAAGCTGGTGACGTCCGACTACCAGCTGGGGGACCGCTTCCAGGGGAAGTTCGTCGTCCACGACGGGAAGGTCGACGTCTACTACAAGGGCACACTCCAGGCGACCATCGCCGCCGACTTCGGCAGCGGCTACTTCAAGGCCGGCGCCTACACGCAGGCGAACTGCAACAACTCCTCGCCGTGCGACACCTCGAATTACGGTGAAGTCTCCCTGTACAAAGTCACCGTGACGCACTCCTGAGACGGCGGCGCCCCCGGGCCCCGCCCCGGGGGCGCACCGCCCGGCTTCGAGCGGGGCAGTCAGCGCCCGCGGCCTGAAGGCATACACCGGAGCCTCGCCCATCACCTGGGCCTCCGGCAAGAAGTCCAGCATCACCCACCGATGCGGGTATCGCAGACTACGAAGACACGTTCTGTCACAGCTCCACAAGATCGATGCTGTTGGTGTGGAGGGTGTAGACGACGCTACGACCCCTGCGGATATCGGGGTTTGGCGCCCAGCGTGGTGACATAGATGGTTACGATCACTTTGGTGAAGCTCGTGACGCAGGTCAAACTCGTGCCGGATGCCGTGCAGGTATCCGTGCTTGAGCGCACTCTGCGCACGGTCAATGACGCCGCGAACCGGGTGTCCAAGGTGGCGTTCGAGCACGGCGTGCCGCGTGAGTATGAGCTGCGCAAGCACACCTACGCCGAACTCAAAGCTCGTGGGCTGGGAGCGCAGGCCGCGCAACACGTCATCAAGAAGGTGCGCGACTCGTACACGACGCTCAAGGCCAACGTCCGTGCCGGGAGTCTCGGCAAGGAAGGCTCTAGGCGTCGCCGCAAGGCGGAGTCCAAGCCGATCACGTTTCGGTCCCGGGCTGCGCAGCCGTATGACGACCGGTGTTTGAGCTGGCAGTACGACCAGCAGACCGTGTCCATCTGGACTGTGGACGGCCGGGTCAAGAACGTCTCATTCGTGTGCTCCCCGGCGGCACTCAAGATGCTCCAGACGCATCGGCAGGGCGAATCCGACCTGATCGAGCGCGACGGCGTGTTCTACCTCGTCGCCACTTGTGACGTGCCCGAGGC
>NZ_JBSGTG010000007.1:0-7183 GCF_053607285.1 Streptomyces sp. NPDC055140
TTCCTCGGTGCCTTTCAGGTTTCCGCTCCGGCCTTTCGGCTTTTCGCGTTTCCCTTTCCGGCGGTTCCGACTCTATCAGATCCTTTCGGGCCTGATTCCCAGTCAGTGGGGCTTGTCTTCGCGGCTGTTGGGCCGTTCCGACGTTCCAAACTTTAGCGGATTCCCCCGGCGGCGCCTAATCGGGCCATCGAGTCCACCGCGAATTGAATTCGGGCGTGCCGAATTCACTCCCGGTGGGAGATCGTGCTGCTTGTTTGGGTGCCGCTTGAGCGGCGGAGGTGCTGTCGCGGGGCCGACTGGCCGGGTGACAACTCGGAGGACTCTAGAGATCTCCGGGCCCCGTGTCAATTCGGCCCTACTGGGGCCCCTGGGCCGACGGGTCCACCGTCGCCTGGTGCTCCTGGGCGAGGTGCTCCTCTGCCTTGAGCCAAGGCAGGAACTGGGCGGGTTTTCGCCAGCCGCAGGTGTCGCATCTGATGGTGCGGCGCGGGCCCGAGCGCTGTACCCGCACCGTGTGCTCCCGGCCGTGCTGGTCCCAGCGGCTGACCTTGCTCGTGGTGGTGTTCGGCAGCATGACGCCTCCTCCGCGTCCCCTGTGGGCGCGTGTTCCGCAAGGAGTGTGCAGCAAGAGCAATATCAACAGGGGGGTTTCTGTGGTGCGTTGTGCGTCTCGCCGGCGCCCCCGGCCACCCGGGGACGACGGAAGCGGTCCAGGAGCGCGATGTGCACGCTCCTGGACCGCTTCTGTGGTGCCCGGTTCCCCGAGGGGTGATCAGCAGCCGACGAGGCGCGTCGCCAGGTAGCCCTCGATCTGGTCGAGGGAGACACGCTCCTGCTTCATGGTGTCGCGCTCGCGAACCGTGACGGCGTTGTCGTCGAGGGTGTCGAAGTCGACGGTGACGCAGTACGGCGTGCCGATCTCGTCCTGGCGGCGGTAGCGGCGGCCGATGGCGCCCGCGTCGTCGAAGTCGATGTTCCAGTTCTGGCGCAGCGCGGTGGCGAGTCCCTTGGCCTTCGGGGACAGCTCCGGGTTGCGGGACAGGGGCAGGACCGCGACCTTGACCGGGGCGAGGCGGTGGTCGAAGCGCATGACGGTGCGCTTCTCCATCTTGCCCTTGGCGTTGGGCGCCTCGTCCTCGACGTAGGCGTCGAGCATGAAGGCGAGCATGGAGCGGCCGACACCGGCGGCGGGCTCGATGACGTACGGGGTGTAGCGCTCGCCGGCTTCCTGGTCGAAGTAGGAGAGGTCCTGGCCCGAGGCCTTGGAGTGCGCGGAGAGGTCGTAGTCCGTGCGGTTGGCGACGCCCTCGAGCTCGCCCCACTCGTTTCCGCCGAAGCGGAAGCGGTACTCGATGTCAGCGGTGCGCTTGGAGTAGTGGGAGAGCTTCTCCGCCGGGTGCTCGAACCAGCGCATGTTCTCCTCGCGCATGCCGAGGCCGGTGTACCAGTTCCAGCGCTGCTCCATCCAGTACTCCTGCCACTGCTCGTCCTCGCCCGGCTTGACGAAGAATTCCATCTCCATCTGTTCGAACTCGCGGGTGCGGAAGATGAAGTTGCCGGGCGTGATCTCGTTGCGGAAGCTCTTGCCCATCTGGGCGATGCCGAACGGCGGCTTGCGGCGCGAGGTCTGCTGGACGCTGGCGAAGTTGGTGAAGATGCCCTGGGCGGTCTCGGGGCGCAGGTAGGCGATGGAGCCGCTGTCCTGCGTGGGGCCGAGGTGCGTGGAGAGCAGACCCGAGAACTGCTTGGGCTCGGTGAAGGTGCCCTTGTTGCCGCAGTTGGGGCAGTTGAGGTCGGTGAGGCCGTTCTCCGGCAGCTTGCCGTGCTTGGCCTCGTACGCCTCCTCCAGGTGGTCCGCGCGGTACCGCTTGTGGCAGGAGGTGCACTCGGTGAGCGGGTCGGTGAACGTGGCGACGTGGCCGGAGGCCTGCCAGACCTCGGTCGCCAGGATCACGGACGAGTCGATACCGACGACGTCCTCGCGCGAGGTGACCATGTAGCGCCACCACTGGCGCTTGAGGTTTTCCTTCAGTTCGACGCCCAGCGGCCCGTAGTCCCAGGCGGCACGCTGGCCGCCGTAGATCTCGCTGCACGGGTAGACGAAGCCACGGCGCTTGCTGAGGCTGACGATGGTGTCGATCTTGTCGGCGGCCACGGTGCTCTCTTCATTACGACGACGACGAAGCTGCTGCTTCAGAGCGAATGCGAATGCTTCAGGTTACCGGCGGCGTGGGGCTCCGGATCAAATCGGTTGGGGGGCCGGAGCCCGGGCTGGGGTGGGATGCCCGTTTCGGTGTGATCGCGGCGACGGCTTGTTGACAATCGTTTCCAGATTTGTTGAAAATGAGTGTCATGAACGTACGACGCCTCATACCCACCGCCGCCGTCGCCTCCGTCACCGTGCTCGGCATCACGGCCCTGTCGGCCTGCTCCGCCTCCTCGGGTGACGGCAGGAACAGCGACGGCAAGCTCGCGGTGGTGGCGTCGTTCTATCCGATGCAGTACCTCGCGGAGCAGATCGGCGGGGACCACGTCGCCGTCACCAATCTGACCAAGCCCGGCCAGGAGCCGCACGACCTGGAGATCAGCGCGAAGCAGACCGCGCAGCTCCAGGACGCGGGTGTCGCCCTCTATCTCAAGGGCCTCCAGCCGGCCGTGGACGACGCGATACAGCAGTCCGGGATCAAGACCAAGGTCGATGCCGCCTCCCTGACGCATCTGGAGAAGCACGGCACCGAGGTCGGCGGGCACGCCGAGGAGCACGACCACGAGCACGGCGGCGAGGGCGGCCGGGACCCGCACATCTGGCTGGACCCGGTGAAGTACGCCGAGGTCGCCGAGGGTGTGGGCAAGGCCTTCGAGAAGGCCGACCCGGATCACGCGACGGCGTACAAGAAGAACACCGCGGCGCTGGTCGGCAAGCTCGACGGGCTGAACACGCGGTTCGAGGACGGGCTGAAGAACACCGATTCGAAGGTGTTCATCACGACCCACGCGGCCTTCGGCTATCTCGCAGAGCGGTACGGGCTCACCGAGGAGGCCATCAGCGGCCTCGATCCGGAGAGCGAGCCCAGCGCGGCGCGTGTGAAGGACCTCCAGAACATGGCGAAGGCCGACGGGGCGACCACGGTCTTCTACGAGACCCTCGTCAGCGACAGGACGGCGAAGACCGTCGCGGGCGACGCGGGCCTCAAGACCGATGTGCTCGACCCGCTCGAGGGCATCACCGACAAGTCCAAGGGTGACGACTACATCCAGGTCATGGAGTCGAACCTGAGGGCCCTGCAGACGGCGCTCGGCGCCAAGTGACCACGGAGGACAGCGGCATGGACGCATCGGTGAAGGCCGGCGAGCCCGTCATAGCCCTGCGCAGCGTGACGGCCGAGCTCGGCTCGCGTCCCGTGCTGCGCGGCATCGACCTGACCGTGCGCCGCGGTGAGGTCGTGGCCCTGCTCGGCGCCAACGGTTCGGGCAAGTCGACGGCCGTGCGCACCGTGATCGGCCAGGTGCCCGTAAGCAGCGGCGAGGTCGAGATCTTCGGTACGCCGCGTCGGCGGTTCCGGGACTGGGCGCGGGTCGGTTACGTGCCGCAGCGGACGACGGCCGCGGGCGGGGTGCCGGCCACGGTCACCGAGGTCGTGTCCTCGGGGCGGCTGGCGCGGGCGCGCTTCGGTCTGCTGCGCAAGGCGGACCGTGAGGCGGTGCGCCGGGCGCTGGACCTGGTCGGGATGGCCGACCGTGCCAAGGACTCGGTGGACGCGCTCTCCGGCGGCCAGCACCAGCGCGTTCTCATCGCACGCGCCCTGGCCTCCGAGCCCGAGCTGCTGATCATGGACGAGCCGATGGCGGGCGTCGACCTGGCGAGCCAGGAGATCCTCGCGAAGACGCTGCGGGCACAGGTCGAGACCGGCGCGTCCGTGCTGCTCGTCCTGCATGAGCTGGGCCCGCTGGAGCCGTTGATCGACCGTGCGGTCGTGCTGCGCGACGGCTGCGTCCTGCACGACGGGCCGCCGCCGGAGGCGGTCGGCCAGCACGCGCTGCCGGGTCACGACCACGTCCACCCGCACACCTCGGACCCCACCCCCGTACGCACAGGACTGCTGAGCTGACATGGAATTCCTCGACTCCGCCTTCATGCAGCGGGCCCTGCTCGCCGCGGTCCTGGTGGGCATCACGGCCCCCGCGATCGGCATCTATCTCGTCCAGCGCCGGCAGGCCCTGATGGGCGACGGCATCGGCCATGTCGCGATGACGGGCGTCGGCCTCGGCTTCCTGCTCTCCACGTCGCCCGTGTGGATGGCTATGGCCGTCTCCGTGGTCGGCGTGGTGATCATGGAACTGATCCGCTGGTACGGGAAGACGCGCGGTGACATCGCGCTCGCGATGCTCTTCTACGGGGGTATGGCGGGCGGCGTGATGCTGATCAACCTCGCCCCCGGCGGTTCCACGGCCAACCTGCAGAGTTATCTCTTCGGCTCGCTGTCGACGGTCTCGCAGAGCGATCTCGTGTCGATCTGCGTCCTCGCCGGATTCGTCGCCGTGGTCACGATCGGTCTGCGCCGGCAGCTGTTCGCGGTCAGCCAGGACGAGGAGTTCGCCCGGGTCACCGGCCTGCCGGTGCGCGTCCTGAACCTGCTCGTCGCGGTGACCGCGGCGGCGACCGTCACCGTCGCGATGCGCGTCGTGGGTCTGCTCCTGGTGTCCGCGCTGATGGTGGTCCCGGTGGCGGCCGCGCAGCAGCTCACGCGGAGCTTCGCGGCGACGTTCGCGATCGCCGTGGCCATCGGCGTCACCACGACGCTGGGCGGCACGATCACCAATTACTACGTCGAGATCCCGCCCGGCGCGACGATCGTGCTGTTGACCATCGCGGCGTTCATCGTCTTCAGCCTGATCGCCACTCCGCTGGCCAGGCGCAGGGCGCGGGCGGCGGCGAGCGCGGCCGGTGACCCGGCGGAGTGCGCGATTCCAGGCCGGATCCCCGGTCAGGCCAAGGCCGAGGTCTGACCCGCGCACCGTGCGGCCTGGCACAATGGGCCGCCAGCAGTAAATCCGAGGAGGCAACAGTGGGAGCCCCGGTTCGAGGCAGGTCGACCCGCCAGCGTGCGGCCGTGGCGGCGGCGCTCGACGAGGTGGACGAGTTCCGCAGTGCCCAGGAGCTCCACGACGTCCTCAAGCACAAGGGTGACTCGGTGGGTCTGACGACCGTCTACCGCACCCTGCAGTCCCTGGCCGACGCGGGCGAGGTCGATGTTCTGCGCACGTCGGACGGCGAGGCCGTCTACCGGCGCTGCTCCAGCGGCGAGCACCACCATCACCTGGTGTGCCGGGTGTGCGGCAAGGCGGTCGAGGTCGAGGGGCCGGCCGTGGAGAAGTGGGCCGAGACGATCGCCGCGGAGCACGGGTATGTGAACGTGGCGCACACGGTGGAGATCTTCGGTACGTGCGCGGAGTGCGCGGGCGCCGCCGCGGAGAGCTGAGCGCCGTTTCTCGCGTGTGCTGTGGGGGGGTACTTCCGAGTACCCCCCACAGCCGTCTGATCAGCTGTTGGCGATCTCTTCCTCGTTCGGGACGGCTCCGCCGAAGCGGCGGTCCCGGGAGGCGTACTCGAGGCAGGCGCGCCACAGGTCACGGCGGTCGAAGTCGGGCCACAGGACGTCCTGGAAGACCATTTCGGCGTAAGCGCTCTGCCACAGCAGGTAGTTGGAGGTGCGCTGCTCGCCGCTGGGGCGCAGGAACAGGTCGACGTCCGGCATGTCCGGGTAGTAGAGGTACTTCGCGAAGGTCTTCTCGCTGACCTTCGACGGGTCGAGGCGGCCCGCCTTCACGTCCTCGGCGATGGCCTGCGCGGCGTCGGCGATCTCGGCGCGGCCGCCGTAGTTCATGCAGAAGTAGAGGGTCAGCTTGTCGTTGCCCTTGGTCTGCTCCTGGGAGATCTCCAGCTCCTGGGCGACCGACTTCCACAGCTTGGGCATGCGGCCCACCCAGCGCACCCGTACGCCCAGCTCGTCGAGCTGGTCGCGGGTCTTGCGGATGAAGTCGCGGTTGAAGTTCATGAGGAAGCGGACCTCGTCGGGTGAGCGCTTCCAGTTCTCCGTGGAGAAGGCGTAGAGCGAGATCGCTCCGACGCCCATCTCGATCGCGCCCTGGAGGACGTCCATGACCCGCTCGGCGCCGACCTTGTGGCCCTCTGTGCGCGGCAGCCCGCGCTCCTTCGCCCACCGGCCGTTGCCGTCCATCACGATGGCGACGTGCTCCGGCACCAGCTCGCCGGGGATCTTCGGCGGCCGCGCGCCCGTCGGGTGCGGTTCGGGCGTCTTGTACTCACGGCGGGACCGTCCGAGGATTCCGCGACGTGCCATGTGGGCTCTCCCCTAGCTCAGTTCTAGCTTTTCTCTACGTAACGCAGGGAGCGCAGTCCGCGCTCCAGGTGCCAGTGCAGATACGCCGACACCAGTCCACTGCCCTCTCTCACGAAGCGTGCCTCGCACGCGTCCGCCGTCTCCCAGTCGCCGGTCAGCAGCGCACCGAGGAGGACGAGGGCCTGCGGTGAGGGTACGACGCTGCCCGGTACCCGGCAGTCGACGCAAACCGAGCCGCCCGCGCCGACGGAGAAGAAGCGGTTGGGGCCCGGGAGTCCGCACTTGGCGCAGTCGCCGAAACTCGGGGCGTAACCGTTCACGGCGAGGGAGCGCAGCAGGAAGGCGTCGAGGACGAGGTGGGGTTCGTGCTCGCCTCTGGAGAGGGTCCGCAGTCCGCCCACCAGGAGCAGGTACTGCTGGACGGCCGGCTCACCCTCGTGGTCGGTGAAGCGCTCGGCGGTCTCCAGCATGGCGGTGCCGGCGGTGTAGCGGGCGTAGTCGCTGACGATGCCGCCGCCGTAGGGGGCGATGGTCTCGCTCTGGGTGCACAGGGGCAGCCCGCGCCCGATCAGCTCGCTGCCCCGCGCGAAGAACTGCACGTCGACGTGGGAGAACGGTTCGAGCCGGGCGCCGAACTTGGACTTGGTGCGCCGCACACCGCGCGCCACGGCGCGCACGCGCCCGTGATTGCGGGTGAGCAGCGTGATGATGCGGTCCGCTTCGCCCAGCTTCTGGGTGCGCAGCACGATGCCGTCGTCACGGAACAGACTCATCGCACACCCCCGCGGGGTTCCGGCCGGGGGTACGGGGGTCGACCCCCG